>JBCCHR010000336.1:0-3693 GCA_039028655.1 Bacteroidota bacterium | reverse complement strand
CAAAGCTACCCACCAACAATGCACAGGCCATTAAAACTATTTTCTTCATAATTATTTCTTCTGAGTTATTTAATTGAATACTGACTGGAAAGATACAAAATTTGGTGGTTCGCCAAACTTTTTTCAGCAAAACAACCAGTGCCCAATAGCAAAAATCTTTACGTATCTCTTATATTTGCAGCCTCGTAATCCGGGCGAAGAACAAGCTGATGGAATTGGGTGAGCGGATTGCGGTAATTTTTTATTACTGAAAAGATGAAAGCAGGAATCGTAGGATTGCCCAACGTTGGGAAATCAACCTTATTTAATTGTTTGTCCAATGCCAAGGCGCAAAGTGCCAACTTTCCATTTTGCACGATAGAACCCAATATTGGGGTGGTGAATGTGCCGGACAACCGGCTGGTGAAATTGGAGGAGCTGGTCGATCCGGAGCGCGTATTACCAGCCACAGTGGATATCGTCGATATTGCCGGATTGGTGAAAGGTGCCAGCAAGGGGGAAGGACTTGGAAATCAGTTTCTGGGAAACATACGCGAAACCGATGCGATCTTGCACGTGTTGCGCTGTTTTGATAACGACAATGTGGTACACGTAGACGGCAGTGTGGACCCGATCAGGGACAAGGAAACGATCGACATTGAGCTGCAATTAAAGGATCTGGAATCGGTTGAAAAGCGCCTGGAGAAAGTGGGACGTGCGGCCAGAACGGGTAACAAGGAAGCCCTCAAAGAACAACAAACCCTGGAAAAAGTGAAGCAAGGACTGGAAGGTGGCGTATCAGTTCGTGCCATCGATCTTGCTCCCGCCGAAAGAGAAGAATACACCAACAAACTACAACTCATTACCGACAAGCCCGTGCTGTACGTATGCAACGTAGATGAGGCATCGGCTGTCTCCGGCAATGCCTACGTGGAACAGGTACGCGAGGCCGTGGCGCATGAAAATGCCGAGGTGTTGGTACTGGCGGTGGGAACCGAAGCCGACATTACCGAATTGGACACCTACGAAGAACGACAGTTGTTTTTGGAAGATCTTGGACTTACCGAGCCCGGTTCGGCCAAACTAATTCGCAGTGCTTACAAATTGCTCAACCTGCAAACCTATTTTACAGCGGGTAAGAAGGAAGTACGTGCCTGGACCATTCCAATTGGAGCCACCGCACCTCAGGCCGCAGGTGTAATTCATACCGATTTTGAAAAGGGATTCATTCGTGCCGAGGTGATCAAATATGACGATTACGTGGCGCTGGGAAGCGAAGCCAAAGTACGCGAAGCCGGGAAGCTGGGTGTAGAAGGAAAGGAATACGTGGTGCAAGATGGGGATGTGATGCACTTTCGGTTCAATGTGTGATGACATTGGAGCTTCAACCAGATTTACCGATTGGCTTATTTACAAATTGGCGCGAAGCGCTCCACCTTCGAAAAGCTTCGGAGGATGTGGAAAGCACGAAGTGGCAAGGTATTGGAAGCACCTGCCGTAGATTGGTTAATTCAAAATCGTAAATTGCGGCCATGAGATGGAATTCGAGGTCGATATTGTCTATCACAATTCTTGCACTTGTTGTTGAGTTTGTGGTGCTCAGAGATCTTCCGTTTTTTTGGGATGGTGTGAGCAAAGCCTATCGCGCGAACTGGATCTATGAGCATAATTTTGCCTCTTTGATCGTTCCTACCCAGTTCAACTCCGGGCATCCGCCACTCTGGATCACGTCCATCGCGATTTTCTGGACGGTTCTGGGAAAATCGGTTTGGGCAGCCAGGTTGTTATTGCTCATCGTAAATATTGGCGTTGGCTATCAATTGCTGCGACTGTGTAAGCTGGCCTTCGAACCTGTTGTGCCGCTAGCCTTCTTCTTTTTGGTGATCATCGACCCCACCTTAATGGCTCAAACGACCATCCTCAACAACGATATGTTGCTGCTGTTCTTCATTTTATTGGGATTGAACAGTCTTTGGAAGGGGCAATGGCTCTGGTACACCCTGGCCTTGTCAGGGATGTTGCTCACCAATTTGCGCGGTATCTATTGTACCATTGCTTTTTGTTTGATCCATGCGCTGTTTGTGCGTTATGCCTCCTTGTCGTTCGACCGGAAGATGTTGCGGGCCTACGCAATTGGGCTGGTGGTTTTTGGTGGATTCCTGATCGCCCAGTACACAGAACTTGGCTGGGTACTTATTTCAAAGAACAAGAATTATGCAGGGCATCGTGAGGCTGCCGGAATAGCCAGGGTGGCGAAGAACGCCGCGGCCTACTTCAAGAATATTCTCGATTTTGGCAGGGTATTTTTATGGGTTCCATTGCTGCTGTTGCTATGGAAAGTATTCCGTAAACAACTCACCTTGTCGCTTGCTTCAAAGCGAATCCTACTGGCGCTTATGGTATTTACTTCGGTGTTCTTCCTGGGATTTGTTCCCTTCAGCAATCCCATGGGTCCCCGCTACCTCATGATCTGTTTTCTTCTCGGAGCTATGTTGTTCGGGAATTTGTTATTCCGAAGTAATAAAAACCAAACACTACGTAACGGAGTGATCACCCTAGTCGCTGTAGGCTTACTTACCGGTCATTTATGGATCTACCCATCCACGATCTCGCAAGGGTGGGACAGTAGTCTTGCTTACCTACGGTATTTCAAGCAAGAACAGGCCATGTTGGACTATTTGAAGGAGCAAGGCATCTCTCGTGATGAGGTTGGTACACATTTACCCATCAACAGTCGCCATATGGCGCGATTGGACGGTAGTGAGAAATTGGATCCTCCCTTCGTGACACCCGATTTTGAGAAGAATCGATATTATTTACATTCCAACGTGGAAAACAAGACGAAGGATGCCGGTATCGAGCGATTGGCGAAAGATTGGGAACCCGTCAAAACCTTTTCAAGCATGGGGGTGTTTCTCACGCTTTACAAAAATCCCGCCAGATAATTACAACTCCCGGAACGAATCGGCCATGCGTACAAACGTTTGCTGGTGCTCGCCTTTGTTACCAATAAGGGTCCAGGTCATGACCATGTAAACATTCTTTTCGCCCTCTATGAAGGTCATCAGGTAGTAAATATCAGAATCTACGCCTTCCACTGCAGCAGTGAATTCGATCTGTTCGGCGTCCATCCCGTTGATACGAATCGATCGGAATTCTCCCTTATCGATGACATTGACGCCTTCAGAAAAGAAATCGACCTGCAATTGCGCATAATTTGCGATCACAGATTTGGTCGTGTCCATCTTGCCATAGAGGCTGTAAGCAGATTCGAAGTCCTCCTTATCTTCATCAATGATCGCCAGGTAGCTTTCATTGAAGATGTTCTCATACTGCATGGAGGCATCAATATTGAGGCCTTTGGCCGCGCTCATATCGTTGGGCACGTCAATTTCGTATACTCCTTTAACAGATCGCGTGGTCATATCCTGCTCGCAACCAGTGAGTAACAAAACGAATAGCGAAATGACGAATATGGGAGTTAATTTCTTCATGATCGAACAATTAAATGGATTCTGGATTTGAAGATATGGATTTCCATTTACTTGGTATGTGTGGATGTCCAATTTTCTTAACAATTTCAGTGTCTTTTTGTTAATTACTTTAGACGGTATCTCTTGTCGTTTTCCTATTGAAAATTCTATCTTAGCGTCCATTCGTACTACGTTTATGGCCAAAGCACAATATACCGAAGAGAACATCCGATCGCTGGAT
>JBCCHR010000335.1:0-3739 GCA_039028655.1 Bacteroidota bacterium | reverse complement strand
CTACCAAACTGGCCGCTTTTTGCTTTTCAACATAGTTGTGCTGCTCAACTTGTCCTTCATAGATCTTTATTCCGCTAATTCTGCCAAGCACCACTGCCAATATCCCGATCGCGGCAGAGCGCATAAACGGATACGTAGTTTTTTTCTTCTCGGCATAGAGGGCAACCGTTTCCTTTTCTATGGTTTCTGAGGACACCTCTCTGGCGATCACCGGAGAAACGAACGAGGACAATCCAAACGAGGCTGTATTGAAGTTTTCTTTTTCTGAAGGAAGGAACTCGACGCCATTTTCTGAAGTAAGCGCAAACTCACCAATATCCTTCAGCACCACCGTTTTTCCTTCGGAAAGTTCCAAAGAAATACGACCGGTAAAGTTTCGAATTTTTTGAAGTGCTAATTCGTAACTGCATTGTTCTACCGTAGCCAGGTAGTTGGCCAGGATGCCATCGTTGGTTTGCAACTGCCTGTTGAAGGACACCGCCTTGGAAGGAGGGTAGAAGGTGTGGCTCTTTTGATCGATCGTTGCCGAACGGTATTGGGTGAGAAAAGCACCAAACCCCGGAATGATCACACACTCGTAGCGATATAGAAGATCCTTGATGTAGGTGGCCAGCTGCATATAACAAACTTAGGGTATTTTTTGTGAGCATCGGTGAGTCGCCGCACAAAATTATCAACAACATAAAATGTCGTAATTTTGGATCGACTCCCCACCATTTTTTAAGACCTATGCTATCAGACAAAGAGCTGCTGCACTTGCTTGCCTTGCAACGAGTGCCCAACCTTGGCCACGTTTCAGCAAAGAAATTATTACATACCCTGGGATCGGCAACGGCGATATTTGAGGAGAAGAAGTCCAACCTCATGAAGATCGACGGTATTGGGGAGTTGAAGATCAGGGATCTCCATCTCGATCCATTGCTCACACAGGCCCAAAGGGAGCTGCATTTCATTCGGCAGCAAGGTATTTCGGTGCACTACTTCACCGATCCGCTTTATCCAAATGGGCTTAAACACTGTCACGACAGTCCGATCCTGCTCTATTCAAAAGGTAACATCGACCTTCAGCATAAAAAAATAATCAGCATCGTAGGAACTCGTAACGCCTCGTCGCACGGGATCGCCTTTTGTGAACAGTTGCTGGAAGAACTAGCCCCACTAGATCCCGTGATCGTTTCTGGGTTTGCCTACGGGATCGATATCACCGCTCAAAAGAAAGCAACACAACTCGGGTTGCAAACCATTGGTTGCCTGGCCCACGGATTGGACCGAATCTATCCCAGGGTGCATGCTAAGTACTGTTCAAGGATCGAAGCTCATGGGGGTTTTATGACCGAATTTAGGAGCGATGCTGCCTTCGAACGGACCAATTTTATCAAACGCAATCGCATTATCGCGGGAATTTGTCAGGCTTTGGTGGTGATCGAGTCCGGAGAAAAGGGGGGAAGCCTGGTGACCGCCGACATAGCCAATTCCTATCATCGTGAGGTCTTCGCCGTTCCAGGGCGACCCGGCGACCCGATGAGCGTAGGATGCAATAATTTGCTGAAAACCCATATGGCCCAGCCCATCACCACTGCAGCCGACCTCATCTATATGATGGGTTGGAAAGTAACGTCTGAGTCTTCTCGCGGGCAACAAATGGCACTATTCGGCGAACTGTCTGCCGAGGCAACTTCGCTGCGGGATCATTTATTGAAACACGGGAAATCCAGTTTGGACGATATAGCCATTGCCTTAGCCTGGCCTACGCACAGAGTAGCTTCCCTGCTATTGGATATGGAATTGAAAGGAAGAATCCGACCCCTTCCCGGAAAACAGTTTGAAGCGATCTAATAGCCCACTTTGTCTCGAACTCGGCGCAGTACCTCGTTGGCAATAGCGGTTGCTTTCTTTGCCCCTACTTCCAGAGCCTCATCGATTTCATGCAGGTTTTCCATGTAGTGGTTATACCGGCTCCGCTCTTCGGCAAATTGTTCGACGATAAGTTCGAAGAAGGCCTGTTTGGCATGCCCATAACCGTACCCTCCTGCCTCGTAGTTGGAGCGCATTTCGGCGATCTGCTGCTCGTTGGCCAGCAGTTGGTAAAGCGCAAACAGGTTGCAGGTGTCCGGGTCTTTGGGGTCTTCCAGTGGGGTGCTGTCGGTTTGGATGCCCATGATCTGCTTTCGCAATTTCTTGTCGTCCAAAAATATGTTGATGATATTGTTCTTGGATTTGCTCATTTTCTTTCCGTCGGTCCCGGGAATAAGCATGGTTTGTTCCCGCACCTTTCCTTCAGGGATCACGAAAACCTCTCCTACCTTCGCATGGATTCGGGAAGCCACATCACGCGTCATTTCAATGTGCTGTAACTGATCTTTTCCAACGGGCACAAAATGCGCATCGTAGAGTAGGATATCAGCAGCCATGAGCATAGGATACGTAAAGAGCCCGGCGTTCACATCCTCGAGATGATCGGCCTTGTCTTTAAAACTGTGGGCCAACGTTAGCCGTTGGTACGGAAAGAAACAGCTGAGATACCACGCCAGTTCGGTAACCTGTGGGATATCGCTCTGTCTGTAAAAATGCGTTTTCTCGATATCCAGTCCAAAGGCCAACCAGGCCGCCGCCGTGCTGTAGGTGTTGGTTCGAAGCTCTTCGGCGTTTTTGATCTGGGTAAGCGAGTGCATATCAGCAATAAAAAGAAAGGACTCGTTCTTAGGATCGTTTGCCATTTCTATCGCAGGCCGAATGGCACCTAGTAAATTCCCCAGATGCGGTGTGCCGGTACTTTGGATTCCTGTCAGGATTCTGGACATAGAAATAATTTTGGGCAAAGGTACTTTTTTTGAAGTATTTGTGAAGCGCAATTCACTATTTTTGAGATTCGATGCGCCTGTTCAAAAACATCTTTCACATTTTCTATCGGATCTGGTTCTACGTGTTGATCGCACTGCCTATCATTATACTCTTTCCCATTCTCATTATTAGTATTTCCCGGGAAAGCTGGTATCCGTTCTTCTTTCGATTGGCGCGACTCTGGGCCCGATTTATTTTGATAGGCATGGGATTTTACCCGGTGGTCAAAAGAATGGCAACCTACACCAAAGGGGAGAGCTATATGTTGGTGGCCAACCACACCTCCATGACCGATATCATGCTTATGTTGTATGTGAGCAAAAACTCTTTTGTGTTTGTTGGCAAGGCCGAATTGGCAAAAATTCCGTTGTTCGGCTTCTTCTATAAGCGAACGTGCATCCTGGTAGATCGCAACAACGCCAAAAGCAGGCACGCGGTATTTGCCGAAGCTCAAAAGCGATTGAACAATGGCCTGAGTGTTTGTATTTTTCCCGAAGGGGGTGTGCCGGATGACGAAGAGATTACGCTTGGAGAATTTAAGGATGGGGCGTTTCGACTGGCGATCGAGCACAAGATCCCGTTGGCACCATTGACCTTTCACGACAATAAAAAACGGTTTTCGTATACCTTTTTCAGTGGTGGCCCGGGAAAGATGCGCGTGACCGCCCATCCAATCATTCCCACCGGAATTTTGGAAATAGAGGACAAGCGCATGCTAAAGCTCCAGGTGTACGACCTCATCCTGGAAGAGTTGAACAACCCGTCGTTGTAGCCCTTAACGTTTCAGCAATAAAAAAACCGCTCCATGGCGAAGAGCGGTTTTCTTAATCATTGGGTTGGATGTCTCCAAACCTAACCAACTAAAAACTAACCTAAAACTTAAAGCTTAAAACACTGT
>JBCCHR010000334.1:0-3760 GCA_039028655.1 Bacteroidota bacterium | reverse complement strand
TGTAGCTACTGTCAGGGAGCACGTTTACCAAGTTCCTCGGATAATCCCGAGAAGGCGGTAATTTCTGTGCAGAATGACCGATTGACCTCTTACAAGATGTACATCGCAGTTCAGAACGAACTGGTGGCAGCTTATAATTTCCTGAGAGACCGTGAGTCTATGCGTAAGTTTGGTTGGAAGTTTACCGAAGTTAAGAAAGCCATCGACGAAGGTAACTACAACGGAGACGAAGAAAAGGCTCAGTCACAACTGGAAGAGATTCAAGGGTTGATCCCATTGAAACTCTCTGAAGCGGAACCAAAGAAATCTGGAGAATAAAACTTTATAAAGATGTCAAAATTTAAAAAGAAAAAGGGAGGTGATATCCCTGCGGTAAATACGGCATCACTGCCGGATATCGTGTTCATGCTTTTATTCTTCTTTATGGTGGTAACTGTATTGCGTGAGGATAATCTTTTGGTACAACAAAAGATTCCAAAGGCCGATCAGGTTGAAAAACTAAAGAAAGACCGTTCTGTGTTTATCTATGCCGGAAAACCAAGCCCTGCTTACCAAAAGCAATATGGTACTGAAGGAAAGATCCAGATCGGAGATAAGTATACCGATATCAAAGCGTTGAGAGCTGCTTTGATCCAGGCGCGTGCCGGACTACTTCCTGACCTGCAAAGCCGTGTGATGGTAGCACTCAAAGTGGATGAAGAAACGAATACCGGTTTGGTGACCGATATCAAGCAAGAGTTGAGGGAACTGGAAATGTATAAGATCATTTACATTACCTCACCAGGTAATCAAATAGACGAATAAAACTAAACTTATTCATAGAAACGCCGCTGGTTCCAGCGGCGTTTTTTTATGGGAAATCTTTTAATTGCGTTATCTTTAACCAATGACCGCAAAGCTTTTTGCCTGTTTGTGTTTTCTCTTCCTCGCAGTCCCTGTGCTTGCGCAGGATACGATTCCTACCGCCAACCTCGACGACAAATATCGTGAGGACCAGTTCTATGTGGGAGTGACCTATAATCTTTTGGCCAGTGTTCCTTCAAATATCAATCTAAGAGGACTATCAGGCGGGGTACAGTTTGGTTTTATGCGAGACATGCCCGTCAACGAGCGACGCAATGTGGCGATCGCGCTGGGAGCCGGCCTGGCTTTCGATCAATATGGAAGTAATTTGTTCATTGGAGAGAACCCGGATGAATCGACCATTTTTAGTGCCTTGGATTCCAGCATCGACTTCGACACCAACCGTTTTAGCGCAGTCACGGTCGAGGCGCCGTTAGAGTTCAGATGGCGAACATCTACGGCGGCACCGGAAAAATTCTGGCGCATTTATGGAGGTGTGCGGGTTGGTTATACCTACTATTACCGAGCCTTGTTCACACAACCTAATAACAAGGTGTCTCAGACCGACATCCCCGAATTTCAGAACCTGCGGCTGGGAGCGACCTTAAGTTTTGGCTACGGATCGTTCAATTTTCACGCACACTATAGCATTACACCGTTCTTTGAGAATGCCGTCATTGAGGAGACTGGTGAAACCTTCGATTTCAGAACCTTGAAAGTAGGGGTGATGTTCTATATCCTATAGCCAGAAATTAAGCATGAGCAGCTGCGGGATCAAGCCTATGAAGAAACCGATGATGAGCTCGGGATAGGTATGGGATTGTGTGGACAATCGGGAAGAGGCTACCCAACCATTACCAACAAGGAACAACCCGATCCAAAACAGCATATTCACCTTAAAATGAACCGAAAGAGCGATCACGAACATGGTCACACCGGCGATCCCCATCTGATGCAAACTGACCTTCACCTTAAAGATCACCAGGATAAGGGCCGCGATGCTGGAAAACAGGATGCCTACAAAGAAAAAATACATTTCAGGGCTGTCGTAGGGGCTGTAAACGGCCTTTATCACGAGAAGGACCAGTAGACACTGCAACATCAACGGGATCTTGCGCTCGTTTACATTGGACAGTTCCATGGTTTTGATCAGCCGAAGGTTCTTCAGCAATAAAAAAAGAACAAGTGGAACGAAAAGCGTAATGATGGCGATGGCAAATAACTTTGCACGAATGATCCCAGAATCGATAAATCGAGGGGTGATGATGTAATACACGATCGCTCCCAACAGCGGCATAAGAAGCGGGTGGAGTACAAAGGCGCCGATACGGAGGAATTGGTTCATCAGATCTCTTTTCGAAGTCGTGCCACCGGGAGATCCAGTTGCTCCCGATACTTGGCCACCGTTCTTCTTGCAATGGGATATCCTTTTTCCAGCAGGATCTTGGCGAGTTTATCGTCGGTAAGCGGCTTCTTTTTATCTTCTTCCGAAATCGTGATCTCTAATATCTTCTTGATCTCTCGAGTGGAAACATCTTCTCCTTTCTCGTTTTTCATGGATTCGCTGAAGAACTCCTTGATCAGTTTCGTACCGTAGGGCGTGTCTACGTACTTGCTGTTGGCCACCCTTGAAACCGTGGATACGTCCATCCCGATCTTATCGGCAATGTCCTTGAGGATCATGGGTTTGAGTTTGCGCTCGTCCCCGGTAAGGAAATATTCTTCCTGATGGTGCATGATGGCGTTCATGGTTACAAACAACGTTTGTTGGCGCTGTTTGATCGCATCGATAAACCATTTGGCAGCATCTAGTTTCTGCTTGATAAAAAGTACTGCGTCTTTCTGAGATTTCGATTTTTCCTTAGAATCCTTATAGCCCTTCAGCATATTGGTGTATTCCCTGGATACATGCAGTTCGGGTGCGTTTCGGCCATTAAGGGTGAGTTCCAGTTCGCCATCAACGATCTTGATAGCAAAATCCGGTACCACGTGTTCCACCATTCGCGTATTGCCCGAATAGGTACCACCGGGCTTGGGATTGAGTCCTTCGATCTCCTGGATCGCGTCGCGCAATTCGTCCTCTGTGATGTCGAATTTGGCGATCAGCCGCTTGTAGTGTTTCTTAGTAAAGTGGTCGAAGGCCTCGTCAATGATCTTCGTGGCCAGTTCAACCGCTTCGGTCTCGCTCTTTCGTTTGAGCTGTATCAACAGGCATTCCTGTAGATCTCTTGCGGCCACTCCGGCCGGATCGAGTTCCTGTACCACTTCCAATACCTGTTCTATTTTTTCTTCGGAAGTGTATACGTTTTGCGTGAATGCGAGGTCGTCCACGATATCCTGTATTTCCCTGCGAATGTAGCCGCTCTCATCTACACTGCCCACCAGGAATTGAGCGATTTCCCGCTCCTCCTCGTCCAGCCGATACGTGTTGAGCTGCTGAAGCAAATACTGGTTAAAGGAAGTTCCCGATGCATAGGGCGTTTGCTTTTCCTCGTCATCGGCACTGTAGTTGTTGGCCGAAAGTTTGTAGCTGGGTGTCTCGTCATCGCTCAGGTAGTCGTCCACATTGATCTCGGTTTCGATCACCTCCCCACCGTCGTATTCATCATAGTCCTCGTTGCTAAATTCGTCATCCAAACGATCCGAATCGTCTTTCCCACTGTCCAACGCCGGATTCTCCTCCATTTCCTGGGCGATGCGCTGTTCAAAGGCCTGAGTGGGCAATTGAATAAGCTTCATCAACTGGATCTGCTGAGGAGACAGTTTTTGGGATAACTTAAAATTTAACTGTTGCTTGAGCATTCGTTTCTTTTGTATTGTTAAAATAAAAAAAAACTAGCTTCTATCGATGATGAGCGGCTAGTTTTAATATAAGCTTGTGACTATTATTACCTTTCTCCAACAAGGCCTGTAAAAC
>JBCCHR010000333.1:0-3764 GCA_039028655.1 Bacteroidota bacterium | reverse complement strand
GCAAGGCTTAACTTCAATTAGGTTTCGTTACTACATCAAAGTCCTATAACAACTAGGTTTACTTTTACGAAGTCACTGGATCAAACACCGTAAACCAGGGTATTTGAGTGACTTCCTGCTTGCCTACCTTGTAGGCCGAGGCATATTCCTACTATAATTCAGATTATGCAGCTAGGGCGTAGTTATTATCGCCGTTTAAAAGAGTGAAATATGAGATTAACGAGCTGTATCCCAGCGCTCGGCATGCTTACCGTACCGTTCGACTCGCTGTCAATACCAGTCGGCCCCGTGTCAATGAACAAATATCAATGATCAATTTTCAATGATCAATTTCTTTTGGGCGTTCCCGTGCAGCAGAGCAAAGCTCGCTACACGGTCGGGCTTTCGGCCATACATGGTATGTTGCCTCAATCCCTAACGCAACCCTCCCAACAATTAACCGCTTATCGGCACTTGAAAGGGGCTCCAAAGATACACCAAAATGGCTATCTTTGCTGCCATCTGCAAAAATCTGCAGTGGTATCCATTCGAAAAGCAAAAAGTATTCCAAATGCCCGTGACCTTCGCCATCATCAAAGAACGCAAGAATCCACCCGACCGCAGAGTCGTTTTTTCACCCGAAATGTGTCAGGAAGTCAGTTCCACCTTCCCTGATGCTCGTATTTTGGTAGAAACGTCAGACATTCGTGTATTCCCTGATACGGCCTATGCCGCAGCGGGTTTTGAACCAACTGCCGATGTCTCGCAGGCGGAGGTGATGCTCGGAGTAAAGGAAGTGCCCATTGAAGCACTCATTCCCAACCGGAAGTACTTTTTCTTTAGCCACACCATTAAAAAACAACCCTACAACCGTAAACTGCTCCAGGCCATCCTCGACAAGAAGATCGAACTATACGACCATGAGACCATCACCAAGGCTAGTGGTGCCCGCTTGATCGGCTTTGGTCGTTACGCGGGTCTTGTTGGAGCCTATAACGGATTTCGAGCCCTCGGAATACGGGATGGTGGGTTCGAGCTGCCCAAAGTAGAACGCCTTCCCGACCTCGTGGCCATGAAAGCAGCACTGGACAAGATCGAACTACCCAACGATCTTCGGATTGTCCTTTCCGGTACCGGAAAGGTGGCCCTGGGTGCGAAAGAGATCCTCGATCACTTGAAAATTCCCGAGGTAACCGATGAAGCCTATCTGTCCCAATCCTTCGAGGAGCCTGTCTATTGCCGCATCGATGTTACCGAATACAACAAACGAACCGATGGAAAGCCCATGGATAAATACGCTTTCTATAACGACCCCTCCGGACACGAGAGCAATTTTATGCCCTACGCACGAGTGAGTAATTTCTTTATCGCCGGACATTTTTATGGGGACGGTGCCCCCTTTCTGTTTACGAGAGATGATGCGAAGTCGGCCGATTTCAAAATCGACCTGGTAGCCGATATCTCCTGCGATATCGATGGCCCGGTAGCCAGCACCATCCGCCCGTCGACCATCGCCGATCCGTTCTATGGGTATGATCCTGTTTCAGAAACCGAAGTAGCCTTCGGGGCTCCCGGTTCGATCGCAGTCATGGCCGTAGACAACCTGCCCTGCGAACTACCTAAGGACGCCAGTGAAGGGTTTGGAGATATGTTCCTTGAACATGTGATCCCGGCATTCTTCAACGGAGATGCAGACGGTATTTTGGAACGTGCCCGCATGACCACTGAGGAGGGTACCCTTACCGAACGTTTCAGCTACCTCCAGGACTATGTGGATGGGGAGGAGTAATTCTTCCGCAGAAAAGATACCTGCCTGTTATTTACCCACTCTTTTAAGTGCGATAATATCTTTTGACTGCAGGGTGATCAATTGTGAGAAAAAATCTTTCAGCCCCTGGTAATACGCAGGGGCGAAGCGATCCTTGGTGATCTTGAGGTTGAGCCTAATATTGATCACACCGTTCGCTTCACTATAAACCACGTTCAAACTGCCGCCATTATCTGGCAATGCCACTACCTTGTTCTCTGGTAAACTCTCCACTTCGAACCCCGCTCCTGTATCCAGCTTCATTAGATTGGTAATGGTGAGAGGATAACCCAATTCGACCGGGTAACTCCTGCTTGAGAGTTGGAAGGGATTTTCCTTATAATATGCCTGATGTTCCAAGGGTCGGAAGTAGACGATCTCATCAATTTCTTCCAACTCCAGTTTCATGTCATAGGTCTCTATAAGTCGATCCCCGATCACTCGAACTCCTTCCATTCGGTAGTTGCCTGTAGTGATCCCCAGGGCGTCGTAACCATCGCGACTAGCATATTCATTGGATTCCTGGGCTGCCAGTTTTTCCCGGCGTTCGATAGCCACATAGCCTAATCGCGTTTCCTGGACCTCTCCTTCGAGTTGTGCATCGCTGCCTATTGAAAGGTTGGATCGAACCATAAGGACGTTTTTTGCATATGGCCGGATGTCGTACCAATAACTCCCTTTTCTAAAATCCATCACTCGTCCGTAGAGATTAAGAGCCCGGAAAGGTACCATATTGAAAGGAACAAATTTACTACTGGCGTCAAGGAGGTAGTCGGTATCGTTTATTCGTAAGAAGCAAATGAGATAATTGAATTCGGACAATACGGGATAGGTGCGCGTTGGCAGTCCATTCTCCCGAGTGGAAAGCAACATGATCTTCGCATCCAGCCCAACTGCGTCCAGAGCGTTTATGAGTGACAAGTTGATCTCCGATACACTTCCAGTGCGGTTTTCGTACGCATTTTTTACGCGAACGTCCGACCAAAAATCAAATCTGCCGTTCCACGTGTAATACTCTTGAATCCAGCTGTAAACTGCTCTGGCTTTTTCGAGGGGATCCGACAGGTTTTGTATAGACTCAGGGATCTTGCCTTTAAAGAAGGACGCTTTGAGTTGTCCGCCAATGTTCTTTTCGGTCCGGAATTGTTTATCGATATCGTCCCAATCCTTGGAATAGTCGGTTTTATAACCCTTATGATCGTATTCAGCTTGAAGCTCGAAGTTGATCCGGGCCAGATAATTGCTAGCAGACAACATGTATTCCTCCACCCGAAAGGGAGGTACGTCCTTCATCGCATAGACACCTGCCTCGCAATCGGCATTCTTAACGTATCCCGGCAGCGAGAAACAGTCTTTGCGTAATTTCACTTCATTGATATCCAGTTTTTCATTGCCTACCAACACTTTATTGTACACAAAGTTTCCGGGGATCTCCGTTTCCATCTCACTGTAGATCCTGGGTAGTTTTCCCTGGAATGACCAGCCGTCCAGGGCAAATAGATTATTGGAATAAAGGGTGTAGCGGTATTCCAGTATGCTGCCATCATTCACATTGGGAAACGTGAACGTCTTGATCGAATAATAGGGTGACAACTCCTTGGTGAATATCTTGTCGTCTCCTACATAGTTTTGTAAGGAGCCGTTGTGGGTTATAGCCGTGATTTTTTGTACCGTCTCCTTTATGCTTTTGTCGGAGCGAAAAACAATTTCGACCGTGTTGTCCTCGAATCGTTGGGCATTGAAAACCTTTATCTTTCTGTGGAACTCTTTCACCAATCGTATCCTATTATCGACCAGTCTGAAGTACGTTTTCTCCTTTTCGAAGAGCACTACAGCGCTGGCCATCGGAGCCCTTTGGTAGCTTGTCATGGCAAACTCCTGCTGGCTGGGTTTACCGAAGTCCGCAGTAATTCGCTCTTGTGAAAGCCCCACAAAGGACCACATGGTAAGAAGCAAAGGAAATGTCTTTGAATAGTTC
>JBCCHR010000332.1:0-3774 GCA_039028655.1 Bacteroidota bacterium | reverse complement strand
TTTCAAGGAAATCGAAGATCTCGCGAGTATACCGATAGGTGGGTTCGGCTTTGGATGCATCCTCGGTACGGAAATACAATTCCAAGGGTACTCCGGAAGCAGAGCTCAATTCCAGTTTGTCGAAATCTCCCGAAGCAAAAGCCACCAGATAACTGGACATGGGTTGCTGCATATCATAGCTCCAAACGGTCTCATTTTCCAAGGGTTCTATACTAAACCGCTTGCCATTGGCCACCACCGGACGGCGTCCCGGGGCGATATAATGGAGGTCAAATTCGATCTTGTAGTTCATATCATCCAGGCTGGGCAACCAGTGGGAGGTGTATTTACCCTGTCCCTGGGTCCAAAACTGGTCTCCTGTAAAATACAAGGTTTTCTTCGGAAATGCCTCGTAGGTAAAGTCGGCGGTGTATCGTTGTCCTGCCTTAAAATCACCTGTGAGCCATATTTTCTTTGCTGAAGTCAAAACGGCCACATCTTTGGAGCGGTCCTCCCTAATCTTCATCTGGATGGCGTCGAGATAGAGCGAATCGGTATCCTGCAAGACACTAAAATGCACGGCGATGCTCCCAATCACCTTCTTCTGGTCGGGAATCACTTCGATATTCCCCCTGATCTGGGTCACATCCATTTGCTTCAGTTGCTGGGCTTGAGCCACACCGGAATTCAAAAGAAGCCACGCCGTCGCCAGCGTAAAGAGGATTGAGATTTTTTTACAAGTTGTTTTCATGAAAATAGAACGCCATAAAAAAAGGTTATTTCCAAATTACTCAAAAATAACCTTTTTTTTATGCAGAAAAGCCCCCGGATTACTCCAGGATCAGCTTTTTGGAACCAGTACCGTGTGCATTCTGGATATTGATGAAATACACCCCGGTTGCCAAATTGGACAGATCGAAGGTGTAGTCGTTCATCGCAGAAGCATTGTCGAAGTAAAACACTTTAACCGAGGTACCATCAATCGTATGAAGGCTCACCCGTGTGGATCCATCGGGAAAATTGGACCGGATCGAAAACTGCCCGGAGGAAGGATTGGGAAATACCCTTACATCATAATTCAATACATTGTCCACAGGGTTATTCCCCAGGATATCGGTATATACGATGGGATTGTTGCTGCGATTGATCACATGAACATCCACAAAATAGATAGGATTGAAACCGTCATTGCAATCGGGACAAGTAGTACCTGAAACGCAATCAGGATTATTGGGGTGGCATTGATCCACATACCCGGTATGGAATCGATAATCCAGATCGAAGTTGGTCCCGATCATGGGATTGAGATCGAAGGGCTCGGGATGTGCGATCGCTCCCGGGCACCAACCAGCCCTCGGAAATTGCCAGGATCCCAGCTGCCCGGTGCATCCATCGGGATTGGGATTGCAAATGTTCCACAGATGATAGGTAAAAGTCTCTTCGCCATCCACATCGATAAATTGAAAGCCATTGAAGAACTCGGCCGCATTGGCTGTGTTGTTTTGCCCCCAGCCGTGACCAGTGGTAGAAATATTGAGGTGCGCATCCAAAATGCCTTGCGGGATTGATATCGCGGCGGTTTCGACCGGGAATAAATTGGCGGGATCACCAAAGCTGTAGCCATCGTCCCAAACCTCGGTCACATTGCTGTATGCAAAATCCGGCACTCCCTGTTGGTAATCAAAATCCAGCGTAAGCTGCCATCCGCCAGTTCCCCAGGTATCGATAAACACGCGCATCTCTACCTCGCCTTGCAACAAGGACATATAATCCGTTACATCGATCTCATGATCACAGCCCACCCCATACGGTGTGATATAGCGCATGATCTGTACCCAGTTACCGTCCGGTGCCTTGACGTCGATATGGGCCCAACGGTCCCAGTCGTCACAACCTCCGTTTACGTTAGGACATTCCACTTCAAGGAACGCCTGTATATTGTTGTAAGCTCCAACGAATTGCGGAAAGGTGTACGTGCCGTAGTACCAACGACTGTTGGTACCGTTAAACTCGATCACGATATCCTCCAGGCTGCGGACGGTCTGCGTGTTAATGGAGTTGGACACATTGATCGTTCGGTTAAGAGTGGTGTCGTCTCCGCTGGTAGCGAACGCCGTGATCACTATGCTGTGGGAACCGTAGGAAGAAGGTGTCCACAAATAGTAGTAAAAGCCCTCCTCTTCCACCGCCGTGTAGGTGGTTCCATCGATCTCGATCTCGACACGGTCCATAGTATCTGGTAATTCGACACTGGCATTGATATAAATGGGATAAGGCTTTAGTGATGGCATTTCCAGGGCATAGTCCGCCGAAAGACGGGTAGACAACTCGGGTGCCGTGGCATTGGTACAGGGTCGAGCCAAGAGCGGTGCTGTGCTCATTAGCAGTAAAATACTTAGGCAAAATAGGGTGCGATAGGTTGGAAAATTGGTCATAGTGGTTGTTTTAGTCTTGCTAAAATAGGAAATTCGAGACAAGGAAGACTTTGGTATCTGGCGAAATCGGATGTATTCCCGTCGACGGAATTTATTACATTCGTTACATGAATCCCAATTTTCTTCAAACCCCCATCGAATACCTGAAAGGTGTAGGTCCGAATAGAGCCGACCTGCTTAAGAAGGAATTGGGGATTCATACGTTTCAGGATCTCATCCATCTGTTTCCCAACCGATATCTCGATCGTACCCAATACCATAAAATTGGTAGTCTACAAAAATCCCAAGCCGATGTGCAAGTGATCGGAAAGATCACGCATATCAAAACCGTAGAACAAAAAAGAGGCAAGCGATTGGTCGCCACTTTCACAGACGAAACCGGCAAAATGGAACTGGTTTGGTTTAGAGGACACAAATGGATTCGCGAGAATTTGCAACTTAATGCCCCTTATGTGGTGTTTGGAAAAGCCAATTGGTTCAGTGGATTGTTTTCCATGCCGCACCCCGAAATGGAGTTGCTTGCAGCTCATGAAAAAAGTTTGAGATCGGCCTTACAACCGGTCTATCCATCCACCGAAAAATTGTCGAGTAGCGGGATCACAAATCGGGTGATCAATACCTTGATGCAACAGCTGTTTTCAGACGCCAAAAATGCCTTCGAAGAAAGCCTTTCAAAACCACTGTTGGAGACCCTCAAATTGCTCCCCAAAAACGAGGCACTTTTTAACATCCATTTCCCAACCTCGAACCAACTTTTGGCACGGGCAGAATACCGATTAAAATTCGAGGAATTATTTTATATCCAGTTACAATTACTTCGGAAGAACTTGCTGCACAAAACCAAGATCAAGGGGTATCCCTTTGAAAGGGTGGGGGAAAATTTCAATGCCTTCTTTTCAGAGCATTTGCCCTTCCAATTGACCGAATCTCAAAAACGAGTGATCAAAGAAATAAGGAAAGACATGGGCAGCAACGCACAGATGAATCGCCTTTTACAGGGAGATGTGGGTAGTGGGAAGACCATTGTGGCCTTCATGTCAATGTTAATCGCACTTGACAATGGTTTTCAGGCTTGTTTAATGGCTCCAACTGAAATTTTGTCAGTTCAACACTACAATGGATTACTTGAATGGGCTAAAAAATTGAATATCAGTATTTCTTTGCTTACAGGTTCAACAATTACTTCAAAAAGAAAGAAAATCCATGAAAATCTGGAAAATGGCTCTCTTCAGATCCTTATTGGCACCCACGCCTTGCTCGAAGATCGTGTAAAATTTAACAACCTCGGGCTTGCCATTATCGATGAGCAACATCGCTTTGGGGTAGCCCAACGGAGCAAGTTGCTCATCGATAATGGCAA
>JBCCHR010000331.1:0-3785 GCA_039028655.1 Bacteroidota bacterium | reverse complement strand
CTTACCGCCCTGAAAAAAGCCAACGAAAATGAAAAACTACTGGCTCAACAAAAGCAGGACGCCGAGATTCGGAATCTCAAATTGGAGAATCGCACCATTGTCATCGGAATTTCTGCCGGTTTTCTGGGTGTGATAGGCCTGCTTTTTTACCAGCGAAGGAAACTGAAATTTGAGCGCCAACAGCTGCAAACTCAACAACGCTTATTGCGCTCACAAATGAATCCTCATTTTACGTTTAATACGCTCTATGCGATTCAGAATGAAATAAAAAAAGATCAAAAAGGAGCCAGCGATTATCTGATAAAATTCTCGCGATTACTTCGATTGATCCTCGAAAACTCTACGGAGAACTACGTACAACTGGAAAAAGAACTGGAAGCTTTGAGAAAATACATGGATCTGCAACTGGTAGGCGCTTCGGAGAAGTTTTCGTATCAGTTTCACTTCGAGAACATGGATGAGGACGAGTTGATCTTCCTACCACCCATGTTGCTCCAACCCTTCGTCGAGAATAGCATCCAACATGGTTTTGGAGGTATTTCCTATCCCGGCAAGATCGACATTAGGCTTGCCCTCGAACAAAAATTCATCGCTTGTACGATCGAAGACAATGGAAGAGGTTTAACCAATTCAAACTCGGAGGTAAAAAACTCTACTTCGATACGGCTTATTTCAGAATTCATCGAAAAGGCCACTAAGTCCAAGGTAACCATGATCAACAAGTCCAGCGTAAACCCTGCGGAGAGCGGGGTCCGAATACAGTTTTTAATTCCCTTTAGATATACAGAAAATGATTAAAGCCATCATCATCGACAACGAAGCCCATATCCGGGAAGATTTAAAAGAAAAGATCGACACCTTTTTTAGCAAGGAAATTGCCGTGTTGGCCGAGGCAGCCGGAGTGACTTCGGGCCTGGAAGCCATCGAGAAATACGATCCGGACCTGCTATTGCTGGACATCCATATGGACGACGGCAGCGGATTCGATCTATTGGAACAAAGCTCCAACAAAAGTTTTGAGGTGGTCTTTATCACCGGTTTCGACCAGCATGCCATCAAGGCCATTCGTGTGGGTGCCCTGGATTATATCCTGAAACCTGTGGACGACGAAGAATTCAGAGAAGCCATGCAGCGCGCCATTGAGAACCACAAAAAGGACAACGATCTCGAAAAACTGATCGAGATCTCCAGTGAATATTTTCGCGGCGTGGAGAAAAAACGTGTGATCCTGAAAACGGCCGATACAGTCTATGCCATTTACGAGGACGATCTCATTTATTGTCGATCGGACGGGAACTACACCACGTTCTACACCCAGCAAATGGAAAAGATCGTGGTTTCCAAACCCCTCAAACAGATCGAGGAGATCCTGTCGGATAACATTTTTATCCGATGCCATCAATCGTACATTGTAAATAAAAAGCATGTCCTGAAGTACAATAAGAAAGGAGTGCTTATCGTAAATCTCGATTTCAAGGTTCCCGTTTCCTCGAGACGGAAGGATTACGCGCTTAAAAAGATATTCGACTAAAATCACTTCTGAAAAAAACCGCTACGAATTTGAAGTCAAACCGCGCATATATATAATGAGTGATGCCAGAAATGAAATAAATCCGTAGCATTGCAGTAAATTTTAAAACTATATCATTATGAAAAATTCCCTACTGATTCTGTCCATACTAACGTTCGCATTTTTCTCTTGCGAAACAGAATCGATCGACGTTCAAAATGATGAGAACGCGATAGTAAACATTGAAACGCAAACCACTCGCTCACCCGGTCTGGGCGGACCAACTCCCGACTATTCGAGTCATGAGTTGAGTTTGGAATGGGCCGCTTTTGCTGCTGCAACCGTTATGCGTAAAGATAACACGATCCGCCAGGACGTAATCGATGAAGTGGATGTTAACACCAAATCAATCTCCGCTGAGGACCTTTTAGGCACAAATCCTTTGATACCTGATTTCAAATCAGATTTTGAATTCTACTTTCAACTCTTTGTAAGCTGCTCTGATACACCTCTTCAAGGAAATGATTGTCCGGATGGTGATGACAGTCCTAATGGCAATGCCTGCCCGCCTTGTAATGGTTTTGGTCCAGGGGGTGAAGCTCAAATTATGATCGATTATCTTATCGAACATTGTACTGAGTTCTATTTTCCAAGAGGAAATAATACATCGGATTCCGACGACATAATGGCTTTGGGACACCCAATGAACACGGATATTAATAACGAAGGATTCATTGTCACAACCTCAACTTCGCAATCCCAGCATGTGCCTTTTGTGCATCCAAATTACGTGCAGCTCAATGAGATGACGTATATCGTGGCCCGACCTGAAAGAGTGCCTGGTGTTATTGAGTGTACCTACAGCGATATTTCCGAGGTGGATTTCACTTTCTTCCTAAGCGGGGCGTGGACTTTCGTTCCATAGTCTGCGTTCAACAACAAATTAAGAACCACCCTTCGGGGTGGTTTTTTTATTTCTTCGGAATTCATTTCGCAATTCTTTGTGGGAATGGCGTAGAGAAAACTACATGGCTTCATCAATCGATTGCTCACCCATTCCAAGCGAATATGAAATAGATGAATGCGTCTGAGCAGTTTGTATTGCCAACGCAACCAGGCTTCCCGAGATTTAAACCATCTATAGGTCGCGGAAGCCGAAAAGCGTACGAGTAGGCGTTCACATAATTCAAAAAAGTCATGAAAAAAATACTCTTATTTTTAGTAGCGGTGGTATGCACTTCTGCCATCTACGCTCAATCGAGTCTCGAAAGCCAAAGAGGGCCACAATGCACCACCTGCACCGACCCGAAAGACTACATCACAGACAACGGCGACAATACCTTTACAGCCGACAGCGCCCAGGCATACTACTGGCAGGTTTGTAACGGTCAAGCCACCATTGTAGGCTCCAACACAGGACAAACGGTAACTATTCAAGGAACCACAGGAAGTACTTTCTCCTTGAAAGTGATTCGTTTCAAAAATGGATCCTGCATCGAAGCCTGTGAAACAGGAAGCGTCCAGATGGAATGCAACTTCGATCCGGAATTGGGTGGGAAAATTTTCTGTAACGGACCCGGCCAAAGCGGCAACGGAAACGTGAAATTGGATATGGACCCCAACGAACTCCAGGATATTTCCCAGGTAACATATTACTACGATATCTCAAACAACTACCCCGGTTTCGAGTTTAGTAATGGAGGAACCAATATTACCGCGACAGGGACGGCGAACAACGGGTACAGCGTTAATTTTAGTTTTGACTCCAATTGTCAAACCATCAGCACCTTTGTCTTCGATCTCCTCATCCAGTTCAACAACGGATGTCCCAACGAATGGTACGATAATATCTCTGTCGACCTCAGTACTTTTGCGCCCATCGGGATTTACCCGAATCCTGCCGGGCAAGTGAACGAAGTTAATTTCGATGGTATGGACTACCATAACGTCGATCGTATCGAGATCAGGACGTTGCAAGGAGATCGCGTGCGATCCTTTCAACCCGCGGGTCAGTCTTTTTCGATTGACGGGCTATCCAAAGGTATCTACATCGTCCAATTTGCCACAACCGGCGGAAACAACATCGCCAAAAAATTGGTGATCAACTAAGCAGTAGTTTTAAAGTTGAAACGCCCGGACCATTGGTTCGGGCTTTTTTTAATTATCGAATTTGTAATAGGTAATTACAGATTTGAAGTGAGGCATATCATTTATTAAATAGCTATTGCACAACTACTTACGATTGGTCAATTTAAAGTTTACAATAATAATTCAG
>JBCCHR010000330.1:0-3804 GCA_039028655.1 Bacteroidota bacterium | reverse complement strand
GGTTACATTGATCAACCACATGATCGCAGCGTCCACCTTCCCACCGTAGTACCCGGAAATGGCACCTAACGCGATCCCAATAACCAGGGAAATAAAAACGGCCACAAAACCAATAGCCAATGACACCCTGATTCCGATAAGCATTCTGCTCAACAGGTCCCTCCCATACTTATCCGTTCCAAGGATGAATTTTTTTTCTGAAACATAACTCGCGGATATTTCAAATGGGGTGGATGCCTTCGGAAACAGTTCCAAAGGATAGATCTTGTTAAGTCCGGCACTGCCATCGGTCGTGTATTCGGTGATCTCTATTCCGTTGTCCACCTCTTTAAACCGTGAAATGGGAACTTCGGTGCTAGCAGTCTTGCTTCCGAAGAAAAAAACACTCCAGGCACTTTGCTCCTCCACAACTCCCGGAATGGTGAGCATTTGCACTTTAAAGCCGGGCTGTTTTGAATGTATGGACAAATGCATTTGATTGGCATTTCTAGAATCGTCCGGAGCCAAAGCATAGGCAAAAATTGCTACCAACGTGCAGACTACAAGGAAGGATAAACTAAAAACGCCCCAGAAGTTCTTCTTGAACTTCCGGAGCGCTACTTTGTTTAATGAGGACGATGTTTTCACATCGTAAATGTAGCTAAAATTAATTCTTTATTTCGGCCATTTTACCGCTTCGAATGTTATTCATCTTCAGATCTTGAAGCACGTTTACGGCTTCTTCCACGTAGATGTCGCCAGCCAGGTTTTTGTGCCAACGTTTGCGTTTTTCACGCAGTGTGGTGTCTTGCTTCATCAACGCTATCTCGGAAGGTAGGGATCGGTAGCTCAGTTTATTGTCGTATTCGTCAATGGCATCGAACTTCTTGGTCTCCTCCATTCTACTCTTGATCTCGGCCATGTACTTGTCGAAATTAAGGTCGACGATGTTCTCGTCGCGAGTTTTCTTGATCCACTGCGCATTTTCATCGATCAGGCTCAACTGGGTACTCTGTGCCATTCGCTCTTTGCTGCGCTTGATGGTTCCCTCGTAATCGATATATCCATCCCATACATTGTAACTGGCCGGTGAGATCTTGTCGTAGGGTAACGGATTGTCGTAATCGCGCTCTCCAATTTCGATATAGCTGTAGCGATCTGGCATGACCACATCACTCTTCACTCCCTCGAGTTGTGTAGACCCTCCATTCACGCGATAGAATTTCTGAGTGGTCAATTTCAAGGCTCCCATATCGCCCATATCATTCTTGCGCAACCAACGATTGAGGTCCACCATGTTCTGAACGGTTCCTTTTCCGTATGATTGCTTACTCCCGATTATGATCCCTCTCTTATAATCCTGCATCGCTGCTGCCAGGATCTCCGAGGCTGAGGCTGAAAGTTCGTTCACCAGGATCACCAATGGTCCATCCCACGTAACACTGCGATCGGTATCTTTCAACACTTCTTTGCGTTCTCCACCAGAAGCCACTTGAACTACCGGACCGTCCTTGATGAACAATCCAGCAATATCGACGGCGGTTTTCAAAGAGCCTCCACCATTGCCACGCAAGTCAAGCACCAGACCTTCCATACCTTCTTTCTTGAGATCGGTGATCTCCTTTTCCACATCGCTGGCTGCATTTCGCTCGCCATAGTCGTTCATATCGAAATAGAATGCCGGCAGGTTGATCAAGCCATATTTTTTGTTGTCTTTCTCAATGATGGACGATTTGGCATAGGTTTCTTCCAACTCCACCACATCCCGGGTAATGGTTTCTTCTTCGATCATTCCATCCACGCGTTTGATGGTAAGGGTTACCTTAGTTCCTTTCGGACCTTTGATCAATTTAACGGCATCGTCAACACGCATTCCAACAATACTCACCGCTTCGTCTTCATCCTCTTGCTTCACCTTCATGATAAGATCTCCCACTTCCATGTGCTCGCCGCGCCATACCGGGCCGCCGCTAATTACTTCGACTACTTTTATATAATCGTTTTTCTTCTGAAGACGTGCCCCAATTCCTTCCAGTTTCCCACTCATACGAAGGTCGAACCGCTCGCGATCGGGTGGTGCAAAGTAATTAGTATGCGGGTCGAATTCTTCGACGACTGCGTTAAGGAATTGCGCAAAATAGTCCTTGCGCTCCAAGTCGCCCACAAACTCGTAATAATCGTCTAGAGACGACTTGCTGGTCTCTCGGGCCTTCTGCTCCATTTCTTCAAGGGTAAGCTTGGCATTGTCACTTTCAATATACTCTTCCCCTTTTTCTAAAGCTTCTTTTTTGTTCTTTTCAGCATTTTGTTTCTCTTCCACCAGGTCATAGTAATTGGAGATGGTGGAAAATTTGAGCTGCAATCTCCAACGCTCCTTCAACTCTTTTTTAGATGTAGCATAGGGAATCTTGTCATAATCCACATCGATCGTTTCATCCGCCGAGTAATCGAATGGCGTATTCAAAATATCAATGTAGTAGTTACTGGCCATCTTTTGTCGTTCGACAAACCGATCGTAAACCAAATTGAAGAACGTGAGGTCCTTGTTTCGGATCTGATCGTCGATCTCGGTTTCGTACACGCTAAAATCCTCAATGTCCGAAGCCAGGAAATAACGCTTCAACGGATCCATGGTATTGATAAAATCCTTGTAAACCCCGGCTGAGAATACATTATCCATATCCTTGGCATCGTAATGTCCTTTTTCCAGGACGTAGGTAATCAAGTCGATGAGTAACTTATCTTTATCGGGATCGTTAAATTCTTCAGAGGTAAAACTGCAGGATGCTGCCGCCAACAGAACGCAAAGCATTAAGACTTTCAGGTTCTTTTTCATTAATCGCATATCTTCATTTTTTAAGGACTTCTAAAATATATAAAAAACCGTGCCAATACCGCATATCGATACTAATTTTTTGTTAAACAAAACCGCGTTTTTTTAGTTTTCTTAAGTCGCGTTTCAGAATTAATAAACGTACTTTTGTGTAGTACACCTCAGCCTATGGAAACGAATAAACCTTTGATCCTGATTACTAACGATGATGGAATTACAGCCCCCGGGATCCGAACCCTGATCGAGGTTATGAACGAACTGGGAGAAGTTTACGTCGTAGCGCCCGATTCGCCCCAGAGTGGCATGGGCCATGCGGTAACCATCAACGACACCTTATTCGTGGATAAGGTGGTGCTTGACCCGGACGCCCCACAGGTAGAATACAGCTGCAGCGGCACACCAGCCGACTGCGTAAAACTGGCTACTCGCGAAATTTTGAAGCGGAAACCGGACCTTTGCGTGAGCGGGATCAATCACGGCAGCAATTCTTCCATCAATGTGATCTACAGCGGCACCATGAGCGCGGCCGTCGAGGCCGGAACCACCGGAATTCCCTCCATTGGTTTTTCATTGCTCGACTATTCGATGGATGCCGATTTCAGACCGATCAAAAACTACGTTCGAAAAATTGCCCAAAAAGCCCTCGAACAAGGGATGCCCAAGGGTGTGGTGCTCAATGTAAATTTTCCTAAATTAAGCGAAGAAGAGATCAAAGGTGTACGCGTGTGCAGGCAGGCAAATGCCCACTGGGAAGAAAACTTCGACAAGCGAACAAATCCACTGGGACGTGATTATTACTGGCTTTCCGGTGAGTTTGTGAACAATGACAAAGGGCAGGACACCGACGAATGGGCCCTGCAAAATGGCTATATTTCGATCGTCCCGGTTCAGTTTGACCTAACGGCGCACCATGCCATGGACGATATCAATTCTTGGGATCTGGAATGAGAAAAGAAATTTTAATAGGATGTATTGTAGGACTCATTAGCAAT
>JBCCHR010000329.1:0-3838 GCA_039028655.1 Bacteroidota bacterium | reverse complement strand
CCAGGTATCCTTCTCCGGGGTTCACACTTCCACCGGCACCATAGATATTCCAGAAGTTGTTATTGTCGTCTGCGAAATTCTCGGCACCCGGAAATTGTGCTTCCACATCGGGATGAGGCACAAAGTTGGCAGTGATGGCATTGAGTACCAAAAAGGCACTGCTCCAAACGCTTCCACGGGTTTCTCCGGTCATCGGGCTTCCGAGGATCATAAAGTCACGGGAGGCCAGGTTGGGAGTAGTTTGCTCTACATTGATCGTTCCGTTGTTCGTGGTGGTTCCATTGTCCAGTACCTGCACTACGCTACCTTCGTGTTCGACCACCAACGTACCATTCACTTCAATGTCTTTGGTAATATTGATGTGATCTCCTCCGGCAACGGTCAAGGTACGGGTAGCGTCTACTTCACAAGTACATGCGCTAAAGCTGCCGTTTCCTCCGGCCGAGGTGTTGTAATCGGCACTGATCTTGGCATTGGATCCCACATCCGGGGCACCGCCGCTCCAGCTTCCGCCACCCAGGTAGGTGGTTGTTTCACCGGCAACTGTTACGGTAGCCACACAAGACGATTTGTTTCCGTAGTCATCTTCAACGGTAAGCGTAACGTTAAAGTTTTCACCGGCATCTTCACAGGTAAAGGTGGTCTGACCGGTAAGTGTTCTTTTTGTGATTCCGAAGTTATCCGTAGAACCGCCGTCCACATCAATGGCTGCTATGGTAACGGTTCCGGAATTTTTGTCGAGGGTGGCCGTAATGTTTTGGCAAACTGCCACAGGATCGACATTGTCGTAATTAGGATCCTTCAGAATAAATAATCCACCGTCTCCATTGGTCGAAGCATTTCCGAATCCGGATACCACTAAGTTTCCACTTTCGAAGAACGGATATACGTTCCAGGCACCATTAAAAGCGGCTGTATTATTGGTAGGGTAGGTGTCGAAGTAGTTGACCTCGGTCATGCTGGGAGTAGCATCATACAATCCGTCAATCTTAAGAATTCTCATTCCCGCCGAGTAATTGGCCAGGTAAAATCGATTTCCACGAACATATCCGTTGTGATCGATCGCGGCCGTAGGACCGGTATAGGTGTAGTGCAATGTTGGATTGTCTAGGTCGGTCATGTCGAATACCAGTGTACGGGTATTGAAACCATAAGTGTCTTCATCCAATTCGTCTCCTACGATAAAGTATTTTTTGTCTTCGGTAAACCATCCCTGGTGCGTATACCGCACGTTGGAGTAGGCCACCGATGAGAGGGTAACTGGATTGGATTTGTTGGTCACATCCACGATCACCATTTCGTTCTCGTTACAACCGATCATGATCTCTTTTTGAGTTGAATTGGTCCCGTTGTAATCGTCGTCCGGACCATCGTACACCACTACCTGAGCGTCATGGAAATAGTCGCTGGGACCATATTCTCCAACGATAACAGGACTAGTAGGATTCGAAATATCGACAAAAAGAGGTCCGTCTCCCGAATTGGAACTTCGATTCACTCCCACGATATAGGCCATGGCAGTGGCTTCGTTGATCACGATATTGTGAGCGCGACCATCGTTACCAGCACCGCCGCTGTCACCAATGAACAAGTGCGCGTCTTCCGTAAAATTGACGGGTGGACTGCTTACCGATCGAAGTCTCGTAAGGTCAAAGACCTGAAGACCGTCGTCGTTTACCTCACTTACAATGAAGGCATGATTGGAGTAGGTTTTTACATCTCTCCAAAGGCTGGACCCTCCGGAATGAGAGTCCAAGCGGCCCAGATAAACGGGCGCAGTAGGCGTTGAGATGTCTACAAAAGCAGTACCATCATCCAAAGCGATGATGGCATATTCCTTTCCGCCAACCGGGTCGGTCCATCCCCAGGAATCCTGGGCTTCGGCCGATCCCATCGTTGCGGATGAAATATATCCTTGCAAGGTCAATCCGTTGCATGGATATCCTCCGGCCATCCCGCCCGAACAAGGGGTCTGGGCGCTCAACATAAATGGACTAACAAAGAGTGCGAGGGTTAAAAGACGTTTGATCATAGTAGGTAGGTAATTAGTAGGTTTATTTTTTAGATTCTGATGGTCTTATTCTTCCAGGTAGGTAAACTCCACGGTACATGGTACTCCCAACCCAACAAAAGCTCTTCCGTCTCCGGAATCTCCTCCGTTTTCGAATTGCGACGACACAAACATATCAATTTCTAATCGAAAATTATAGGTTTGTCCGGCGCCTAATGTTTCATACAATACCAATGAGGTGTCGTGTCGGAACTGATCGTAGAACGTTCCAACGTGATCGTTGTCGATGGAATAGGCGTGAGTATAAATAAGATACGAGCTTCCGTCGAAAGTAAAGCGGAAGTAACCTTCCTGGGTAGCCATGTCGATCACGTCTCCGGAATCGATTACTTTACCGGCACCAAAGTTGAAATTGGCTTTTACGCGATAAGTTCCTGAATATTTGGCTGTAAACGATGAGCCACTTCCCAATCCAGGTACGTCCACATAGCTTCCTGAATTTACCACGCGAAAGTCGAGTCCGCTTTGCTCGTAGATAGCCGAATCTTCTCGCAGGTACTGCGGAATCCAAATACTTCCGTTCCAGGCATAGATTCCCGGATAAACGTCATTGGTTCCCGTACTTGTGGTATTGGTGTTGTATACTGCGGTTCCTTCGGCAAGCGAACCACCTTGCGGGTTGGTTACCGGAGCTTCCACGTTGGTAGCCGTCAAGGCCACGCGTGGGAAGATAATTCCGTAGTTATTGGAGTTACGAACGTCCAACATTCCTTTTGGCGCCGTAGTGCCCACCCCAACCTGTGCGAGTCCTGCACTGATGAACAGGAAAGAACAGAGGGCAAAAAGTGTGAAGTGTAGTCTTGTTTTCATAAGGATACTTTTTTCAGCAAACAACAATTATTCATCGATATAGGTGATCTCTACCATGCACAGCAGTTCGGTGCCAATATAGCCTCGACCGTTACCTGAGTTTCCACTATTCACGAATCCGGTAGCCGAATCCTGATCAAAGGTCAAGGTAAAGCTGTAAGCAGCACCTGCGGTAAGTGTTACATATTCGGTGATATAACTTTCTTTCCATTGGTCTACGTAGTGAGTTCCGCCGCTAATGTGCGAATTGTACACGGAGAATGCTTTGGTGTTGAAATCGTAGTTTGTACCATTCCAGTTGAATCGGAAGGTTCCAGTAACCATTCCAACGTTTACGTTGATACCTGTTTGCATTTCTCCACCGCCAAAGCTGGTCTTTACCTCGATCTTGTAGGTGCCGGAATAATCCGCCGTAAAGGATTGACCCACCAGTCCGGTGATATTTTCGAATCCTGCACTGGAGGAAGTTCGCACGGATGATGATTGCTCGAATTTCTCCGACTGTCTTTTAAAGAAGTGTGTGATCCATGCGGAACCGTTCCAGGAATAAATTCCGGGCTCCACGTCGTTCGAACCGGTATTGGTGGTCGCTGTGTTAAAAATGGTCGTTCCCACTGCCAGGGCCCCTCCCTGAGGATTGGCAACTGGTGCGCTGGTGTTGGTAGAAGTTAGAGCCACACTGGGATATACAAATCCGCTGGTGGTACTGGATACATCAAGTATCCCTTCCGGTGAGTTGGTTCCAATACCTATCTGGGCATACCCTGCGGTAAACACAAGCATGCATAGGCAAATGGTAAGAGTTGAGGCTAATGTTTTCATAAGTAGTTTTATTATTCACCTAAATAAATAAATTCGACCGAGCAGGTAACGTCGTAACACGAGTAACCACGTCCGTTACCGGAGTCTCCGTTACCTACCATTCCGGTTCCATCCCCTAGGTCAATTCGCAAAGTG
>JBCCHR010000328.1:0-3845 GCA_039028655.1 Bacteroidota bacterium | reverse complement strand
CATTACACTGGCATTTGGAATATTGTTATGGAACATGCCCATACCTTGGGACCTGAGTCCGGATGCCTGGTATTTGTTCACCATCTTTATAACGGCGATCGTGGGGGTTTTGATCGACGCCTTATCCATATTCCTGGCATCCATATTGGCATTGGTGGCGGTGGTCATGCTCCGCATCCTTCCCCCGGAAAAGGCCTTTTCAGGTTTTTCGGAGAGTTTTATACTCCTCATCCTCGCTGCTTTTCTGGTAGCCAAGGGCGTGATCAAATCAGGATTGGGGCGTAGAATTGCTTTTCTGCTCATCCGAAAATTTGGGAGATCGACGCTCAACCTGGGCTATTGCATTGTAGCCACCGATACCCTGTTAGGACCTGCCATACCTAGTAATACGGCACGATCGGGCATCTTGTACCCCATCACCCATTCCCTCTCGCTGGATACTGGCTCACACCCTACCCCGGAAAGCAGGAAGAAGACGGGCAGTTACCTCATGATGACTGCCATATCCGGACATACGATCAGTTCGGCCCTGTGGTTCACCGGCATGGCGGCCAATCCGGTTGGCGCGGGAATTGCGGCCGATTTTGGCGTGCAGATGAATTTTGGTAATTGGTTTCTTGTGGCTTCTGTTCCCTGTTTAATTGCCCTAATAGTAATTCCGTGGCTATTATATCGCCTGTACCCACCAGATAATAAAGAAACACCCGAAGCCCCGGAAATGGCAAGGCGATCGCTCAAAGAAATGGGCCCCATGAGCACTCATGAGTGGGTTATGGGAATCACTTTTTTTGGAATGATCCTGCTTTGGGGATTGTCGCCGGTACTTAATATCAACCTTGCCATTATTGCATTCCTGGGCCTTTCGGTCTTGATCCTTGCCAACGTGTACACGCTTAAAGATATTCGGGCCGGAGCCGGAGACGCACTCGAGACATTTATTTGGTTTGCCATCCTGTATATGATGAGTACGGCACTCAATGAAATGGGTTTTATGAAGACGCTCGGGGCGCAGATCGCCACGCTCATCGAAAACTATAGTTGGGTGACCGTCTACATATTCCTAACAATTCTTTACGTGGTTATCCATTATCTGTTTGTGAGTCAGACTGCACATTTACTGGCACTGTATGCTGTATTCCTGCAGGTGGCCGTTGCAGCCGGTGTTCCTGCTGCCTTGATGGCCTTCATGCTATCCTTTGCGACCAACTACTTTGCCGTAATAACGCCACAGGCCTCGAGTTCGAATGTGCTATTTGCCGGTAGTGGTTACCTTACCAGCAAGGACATCTATAAACAAGGTGGAGTAATTACTATATTGAATACACTTATTTTCTTGTTGGCCTCACCCTGGATATTGTGGGCCGCATCACTGTAATCCCGGCCCAATGGCACTATTGTTAAGAGGAAAATCCAAATGCCCCATTTGCGGGGAAATCATCCATCAGGAAGCGGTGGTAGCCGGTTATCTTTCGGTTTCAGCAGAGCATCCCATGTTCCGTTTTCACGACGTGTGTATGCACCAGTCCTGCTACGAACAATGGGAACTGAGGGAAACCTATGAAAAATTGGTAGCCAAGTAACCCAGCAGGCCCAATTTATTCAGAATAAATAATACTTTTGAAATTATCATTACTGAATTACCCATACTAGCATGAATGCCCGGATCGAACGAATAGACCATCGCATCAAGAAGCTAATGAACCGTTGGGGAGTTCCTGCCTTGCGCATTTCCTTTGCCATCATTTTCTTTTGGTTCGGAATTTTGAAGCCCTTAGGGATCTCACCTGCCATTCCTTTGGTTAAAAATACGGTCGAATGGCTTCCCATGTTGTCGCCTGATACCTGGGTGCATGTGATTGGCTGGTGGGAGGTGGCTATCGGGGTATTATTCTTGTTCAGAAAGGCGACACCTCTGGCGGTCACCCTGCTCTTCTTGCAGATGATCGGCACGTTGATGCCGCTGGTTTTTCTACCCAAGGTGGTGTACCAGGATGGTAACTTCTTTGCGCTTACTATGGAAGGACAGTACATCATTAAAAATGTCATGATCATTTCGGCAGCACTTGTTGTTGGCGGGAGTTCGAATAATAAATCGCGGAACCATGAATAAACGGATTGTCTTTTTTTTGATAGGAGCAGTTTTGCTGGTCGTTGCCATCTATGGTTTGTACGATGTGATACAGGAACTCCCGGTTAGTTCGCCCGGCGAATTGTCAACCGACTCGATGCCGGAGAACGATCGCTATCTCACCAAGATTCTCGGGACACTGGCTCTGGCCTGCGGTGGAATGGTGTTGATGATCATGGCGATCATAGGGCTCATCCGGGATCAGAACAATAAAGAAAACTCATAACCCAGCTCAGTATTTATGAAATTAAGGAGATGAATACGTAACAACGGCGAGCCATCCATTACTAATCGTTTATTATTTTATGCTGAAGTATTAAAGACGCTCAATCACCTACCCGGAGGCACTATTGTCCAACTTATCCGAGTACCTATCAATCACTTTTGACTTGAACCGAAGCCAGACCAAAATTAGACACGTTTTTATTCCTTACCTGCTCCTAGCCGTCGGAATCATTGCTGGTTATGGGTTATTACGTTGGTTTCTGGATATCAAACTAGGTGTGATACCCTTGAAACAGGATGTCATTGATTATTGGTTACCCATAGCGTTCACCATCATCGGTGTGTTGATAGTGATGCGCAAACGGGTTCGAATATTGGACGTTCGAGGAAAGCGCGGCAACGGTTACTTTGCGTATCAGCTGATCGTAATGGCGATCATTGCCATTTCTCTTTTGATGAGCCAGGATTACATGAAGGACGCCTCCTATTCACTCATTAAAGTGGATGGTATGGAGAAAATTGTCGATCATCCTGATCAAAAATTCTTCGAAATAGAACGATATCAGGTAGCCGTTCACAACAAATACTCTTATGTAACCAGTCGAAGAACCTGGAATAGAAATGATCCCGGTCGTAGATTCTATCGCTTTTATTCTTATCCATTCGAAGGGGACGCTCCCATTTGGTTTGGAGTAAAGTACACCGAAAAAGTGAGCAATTCATTGTCGGAACAAAGTAAGATTCAGGCCTATCAACGGTTTCTTCAACAAACCAGCACGCGCTACAAAACGCATCCCTTTTATGAAGTGACCTATTTTGAGAGACTTCGTTATTCAGACGATCTGGATGGTTTTAAACGGGCCATCGATCTGGGTGATGCCATGATCGACCTTTCTACTCAGGTGGTCCTTGTGGCAAAGTATGATCCCTTTGAAAGTCGGCTGGGAAATTCACTCCCTTGGTTTATTGGCACTTTTGGATTTGGATCGATCGTGTTTTTGGTCATGGTATTGGTTCCACGATTGGATGAGCGTGAGTATCGGGACTTCAAACTCGGAACAGAACTGAAAGACGACGACACCTATTTTCTCCTTTCCTTGTTCAATCCAAGAGGGACCTTTACGGCGACACCCATTTTGCTGTTATTGAATGTAGGTGCTTTTATCGTAATGGTTGCCATGGGAATGAATATCATGTCGCCCACACCACAGGAATTGCTTGGTATTGGTGGTCTCCGGCGCTTCGAAGTGCTGCAAGGTGAATATTGGCGGCTCCTCACTTCCGTTTTTCTACATGCCGGTTTTCTACATCTGTTCTTGAATCTGGTGGGATTGATCGTAGGGTCTACGCTTCTGGAGAAAACCACAGGAGCGTTTCGATTGATCTTACTGTATTTGCTATTTGGGATCATTGCTGGTTTGGCAAGCATTTGGTGGAATGACCATGGCGTTAGTATCGGGGCTTCAGGTGCAATCTTTGGATTGTATGGCCT
>JBCCHR010000327.1:0-3860 GCA_039028655.1 Bacteroidota bacterium | reverse complement strand
CTTCGTTGTTCAGAAGAAAAAAAAATACGGGAATATCTTAAGAAAAAGTATCAGATCGACCAAGCGGATGAATTGAATACGCTCTATCAAAAGTGGTTTCGGGTAAATCGTTTTTCCAAACTATTTTCAAGGGAGTTTTATGCGGTACGAATGAGTGATACCTCCATGTGGAGCTATGTTCGTGCCTTTTTGAAGTATCACCAAACCGGAAAGAAACTCATCAAAAAACTGAAGCGGTGAACATTGCCTTTGTCTTACATACTTTTCCGGTGGTTTCAGAGACCTTTATCGTAAACCAGATCTGCGCTCTGATCGACGCGGGGCATGACGTGAACATCCTGGCGTTGGAACGAGGAGATCACAGTATCGTCCATGAAAAAGTGCACCGATATGGATTGTTGGACAAGGCATCCTACCTGGAGACCGAGCCAAAGAGCAAGTGGAGGCGTCTCAAATTCCTGGTCAAAACCCTGAAAGGCGGCTCCAAAACCTTCCATGGGTCGCGCCTGGTCAAGGCACTCAATGTGTTTCGCTATGGCAAAAATGCCCTGTCGCTGCATGTACTTTACAGGATGCAATGGTTTTTACGAAAGGATGCCTACGAGGTCATTCACTGTCATTTTGCTTCCATGGGCCTTTATATCTCGCGCTTAAAACGCGACGGTTTACTATCGTCGGAAACCCTGGTGACCTCGGTTCATGGAAGCGATATTCATCCGGGCAAGGTAGCCGATTATCGGAATCGCTACCCGTTGTTGTTCGAAACCATGGACTTGATCACCTATAATTCGATCTATACGCTGAATATCCTTCGGGAAGTTCATGCCGATACTTCTAAAATGCGATTGTTGCCGGTGGGCTTGGATACCGCAAGCTTTGTCAAGTCGCAAGCGGCGATCGCACCTACCACGGTGCAAATATTGTTCTGCGGGCGATTGGTACCGTTTAAGGGCCCCGACCTGGCCATCGAAATACTTAGATCTCTGGTGGAGCGTGGTAATGACGTACATCTCACTCTGGTAGGAACCGGGCCACTGTTGGAAACGGTTTCTGCTTTGATCGAGACCTATGGCTTACGGGAGCACGTTAGCTTGAAAGGAGCCATGAGTCAGGATGATATTAAAAGATTGATGGATAACTCCCACCTGTTTTTGCTCCCAGGCATTCATGAAGAACCGGGTGGTAGGGCAGAAAATCAGGGCCTTGTCATTCAAGAAGCGCAGGCCATGAAGCTACCCGTTGTAGTTTCGGATGCCGGCGGCATGAAATACGGGTTGGTCGACGGGGAAACTGGTTTCGTCGTAAAGGAGAAGGATGTTCCCGGATTTGTTGAAAAACTGGAACTGCTAATCAACGACACAACCTTGCGAACCGAAATGGGAGACAACGGAAGGGCCTACGTCATAGAGCATTTTGACGCAGGGGTATTGTGTGAACAACTTGTTGTTTACTATCGTGAATCGATTCGAAACTAACCACTTTCGCGCCTTAACTTAGTAGCGCATGAAAATACTTCATATCAATACGATCGACAAGGGAGGTGCTGCCACGGCCATTATCCGTATTCATCTTGCCTTGTTGGAGCGAGGAATTGATTCCAAAGTATTGGTTTTGAAGCAAACAAAGTCGGGGATACCTCATGTATATCGTTTCCAATCCACTCCATCCGTCTGGAAGCGGATCGTTCGCAAATTCAAACGCCTGGTTCGCAAAGATGCCGCCCGGTTACGTGCCCAATACCCTGAGGTGGAATGGTTTTCACTCCCTACATCGCCCTACGATATTACAGAGCATCCGTTGTGCCGGGAAGCGGATATTATTCAACTCAATTGGGTTTCCGGCTTTCTGGACGAACCGTCCTTTTTCAGAAAAAACAAAAAACCGGTCATCTGGCGTATGCCGGATCTCTATGCCTGTGGCGGAGGCTATCACTACGAGAAGGGGTTTCCATTTCAGAAATTAAAAAACATACTGGATCGCGGTTCAAGTATTCGATCAAAGGCGTTGCGTGGTAGCGACATTACCTTCGTACCCATTTCAAACTGGGTGAACGAGAAGGCAGGCGAGAGTAGTGTGATTGGCAGCTTTCCAAGACAAGTTATCGACAATGGATTGGATTTTTCCATCTTTCAGCCTATGGATAAATTGGAAGCCAGGGCTCGATTTGATCTGCCAACCGATAAAAAGATCATTTTGGTGGGATCGGACATATCGATGAGCGAACGGAAAGGCTTGCGCTTAACGTTTGAAGCATGGACGCAGCTGGATGCGGCCCGCTATCAGTTGGTCCTATTTGGTGCTTACGAAGGCACATTGCCTGATGGGGCCATCCACACCGGACACATTTCTGATGAGCGTTCTTTGGCTACACTTTACAATGCGGCCGACGTGTTTTGCATGTCGTCGATCGAAGAAGCTTTTGGGCAGGTTACGATAGAGGCGCTGGCCTGTGGGGTTCCGGTGGCTTCCTTCCCTAATGGGGGGAGTTTGGATATTATCAGGCCCGGAGTCAATGGAGTATTGGCACGTAGTTTTTCTTCGGAATCACTTGCGGCTGCACTCACAGCGGCACTCGAAACCGAGTGGAATATGGAAGCCATCGTAGACGACACGCGGGATCGTTTCAGCATAAAAAACAAAATTGAGCAGTATTTGCAATTGTATGGATCTGTATGGCCCAACTAATTGCTTGCCGCCCCAAATAATGATTAAAGAAATCGATGTAAATTGTACATTACTTTATTAATTTTACCGCATGGCAAAAACAGCATTTATTACCGGAGTTACTGGTCAGGATGGCGCGTATTTGAGTGAATTCTTACTAAAGAAAGGGTACGTGGTCCATGGCCTCAAACGACGGGCTTCACTGTTCAATACCGATCGGGTGGATCACTTGTATCAGGATCCACACGTGAGCGACCGAAACTTCATCTTGCATTTCGGAGATATGACCGACAGCACCAATCTCATTCGGCTGATCAACGAGATCAAGCCCGACGAGATCTATAATTTGGCCGCTATGAGTCATGTGCAGGTATCGTTTCAGATTCCTGAGTACACGGCCAATGCCGATGGTATAGGCGCACTCCGTATTTTGGAAGCGGTACGCTTTTTAGGATTGGAAGAAAAAACGAAGGTATATCAGGCCTCCACGTCCGAATTGTATGGTAAGGTACAGGAAGTACCGCAATCGGAAACCACGCCATTTTATCCCAGAAGTCCGTACGGCGTTGCCAAGATGTACGCCTACTGGGCCACGGTAAACTATCGGGAAGCCTACAACATGTTCGCCTGTAATGGTATCTTGTTCAATCACGAGTCTCCGGTGCGAGGAGAAACCTTCGTAACTCGTAAGATCACCCGGGCCACGGCCAAGATCGCTTTGGGACTTCAGAATAAATTTTACATCGGAAACCTGGACGCCAAACGAGATTGGGGACATGCCAAGGACTACGTGCGTATGATGTGGATGATCTTGCAGGCAGACACGCCGGAAGATTGGGTAATTGCTACCGGGGTAACTACCTCAGTTCGGGATTTTATTAAAATGGCCTTTGCCGAAATAGGCGTGACCTTGCGTTTTGAAGGGACCGGAGTGGACGAAAAGGCTTACGTGGCCGAAGCTTCCAATGAGAACTACCCGCTAGAGATCGGGAAGTACACTGGCTAACACTGACGCAATAGTCTACGTCATATACCAAATTTCAGAATTTCCACCTTCCCTATGGTATACGGCTGTTGATTGAATTTAAAGTATTCTACAGATTTGGAATACTTTAAATTCAATCAACAGCCGTATACCATAGGGAAGGTGGAAATTCTGAAATTTGGTATATGACGTAGACTATTGCGTCAGTGTT
>JBCCHR010000326.1:0-3880 GCA_039028655.1 Bacteroidota bacterium | reverse complement strand
GGGGATTTTGTGATTCAGGATGCGGGCGTAAATCATTTTGAGGTGAGAGACAACGGTGGAGTCTATATTGGCGGCGATACCTTTTGGCTGGATGAAAACACTTCGGGAACGGCCATCGCAAGGCTTTCGGACTCCTTCGACCATGGAATTTTCCAGGTGTATAATTCCAATACCTTCCAGCACACGTTGCACGGCGCAGGCACGACAGTGTTCAACGAAACGGGAGGGGATTACAACTTGCGTATCGAAAGCGATGGTAATGCCAATATGTTCTTTGTGGATGCCGGAACCAACCGTGTGGGAATTGGTACGGCGATTCCCGGATATACGTTGGACGTGAATGGAGACATCAACACCTCTGGGAATATTCGCCAATCGGGCGGAGCGTACAGTTTTCCGGATTATGTGTTTGAATCCTATTTTGATGGTTTTTCTGAATGCCATTCGACCTATACCCTCAAACCGTTGCCGGAAGTAGCCGTTTTTTTAAAGCGTCATAAGCATTTGCCAGGTGTTCAGAGTCGATCGGAGGTTGAAGCCAACGGCTGGAACATTTCCGAAAACGTGCGTACTAACCTCGAAAAGATCGAAGAACTCTATTTGTATGCCATCGAAGCCAATGCCACCATAGAGCGACAGCAAACGCAGATCGACCGACTCACCCAATTGGTCGACCGATTGGTTTCAGAAAAAACAAGAAAGAAATAACAAATGTACACTATGGGGGGTGTACATGGGTTGCCGCTTGTCATTGGGCAGGCGGCTTTTTTTTCTACGAAAGTGAATAGCTGGGTTGCAGGATCCCAATCTCGCGCATGCAGTTTTGCATCATTTCGAACGTACGCTCGATATCGGCGTCCAATCCCACTGAAAAGCGAATGAGCCCATCGGTGAGTCCCATTTCAATCTGTTCCTCCTCCGGTATCTCGCTGGAAGTCGAACTTCCAGGCGCACTAAAGAGTGTTTTGTAAAACCCGAGGCTCACCGCAAGGTATCCAAGATTACGCACTTGCATGAGTTCCATAAGTTGGTTGGCTTTTTCGAGGGAACCAACATCTACGGTAAGCATGCCGCCAAAGCCGTATTGAGGGTTCATCATCCGCTTGAACAATTCGTGCTGAGGATGGGAGGGAAGTCCGGGATACACAGTGCGCAGTCCAAGGTTTTCAAACTGCTGTGCAAGATACAGCGCATTTTTACTGTGTTGTTGTATGCGAATATGGAGGGTACGCATGTTTTTTAAGATAGACGCAGCCCGCAGACTGTCCAGTGAAGGCCCCAACAACATACTCGCGCCATCATTTACGTTTCGAAGCTCATCGATGAGTTCCCTGCTTCCGCAGGTCACACCTCCCATGGCATCGCTGCTCCCATTGATAAACTTGGTAAGGCTGTGAAGAACGACATCGGCTCCCAACTGTGCTGGTGAAATACTCAATGGGGAAAAGGTGTTATCGACCAACAATTTCAAGCCGTACTTTTTGGCGATCGTCGAAAGTCCTTTGATATCGGCCACTTCCAACAGCGGATTGCTCACACATTCGCAAAAGATGATCCGAGTATTTTCGGTAATTGAGGCTTTTACCTGTTCCAGGTTGGTGATGTCGACAAAGGAGGTGGTGATTCCCAATCGGGTCGCAAAGTTCTTTAAGAAGGCGTAGGTGCCTCCGTAGATGGTCCGGCTGGAGATCACGTGATCGCCTGCCAGGCAATGCTGCAGGATGGTAGGGGTAATGGCTCCCATTCCACTGGCGGCGACATGGGCAGTTTCGGTGCCTTCCATGGCGGCCAGCGCTTCTCCCAAGTACAAATTGGACGGTGTTGAATGCCGGGAATACAGATAACATCCGTCGGCATTACCTTCGAAGGTATCGAACATGGTCTTGGCCGATAAGAAGGTATAGGTAGAGCTATCGGTGATGGAAGGGTTTACCCCTCCAAACTCTCCAAAATATTGCAGGTCTTGTATTTTGTTGGCAGGCTTGAAATCTTTCATAATGGGCAGTTGCATTCGTTGTAACAAAGATATTTTCTAAGTGATAATAAATCAATGATTAGAGCGAATATTAGAATATAAAACTGTTTAATCGACAATTAATAATATTTTAAACTGTAATAATTCACATATTATGTATATTGCTGAAAATATTTCAGTATGAAATTGGACCAAATTGATCGGCAATTGCTCATGTATTTGCAATCCGATTGTAAGCAAACGAACAAGGAGCTTTCCGTTAAACTACACCTATCGGTTACGGCTGTGTATGAACGAATCAAGAAGCTGGAACGAGCTGGAGTGATCCGTCGCTATGTAGCCTTGGTCGCACCGGAGAAGGTTGATCTAGGCTTCTTGGTATTTTGCCATGTGAAACTTGAAAAACACGATAAGGATGCCATTATGTACTTCGAGACCGAGGTCGAGCGACTGGAAGAAGTGGTGGAGTGTTTTCATATGAGTGGCGACTACGACTATTTATTAAAAGTGATGGTTGGCGATATGGAACATTTTAGGAGTTTTATGGTGCATAAATTAACTACCTTGCAGCATATTGGAAGTACCCGGAGTTCCTTCACCATTAATCAGGTAAAAAATACGACTGCCGTTCAATTGTTATGAAAAAAACAGCCTACCTGCTCACAGAGTTTTTCCTGATTTATGTTTTATTGCCCGTAAGTTTTGCGTTGGACTATCCCGTTCTCATAAAGGCCATTCTCGTGCTGCTTGGTTTTGGGTATATACTATTTGTTCTAAAGCGGGTCGAACGAATTTCCTTTCGGTTGCAGCGGGACATCAACTGGAGAGGGTTTTGGCGGCCTACGCTGTGGAAATTCCTGTTGATCGCTGTGCTCACCACCGCCTATGTGCTCTACAAGGATCCAGGGGCACTTTTTTACGTTCCAAGAACCAACCTTGGACTCTTCGTATTTATCTTGTTTGTGTACTCGGTACTTTCGGTTTGGCCCCAGGAGGTGATCTACCGCACCTTTTACTTCGAGCGTTATGAGCGTTTGTTTAAAAATCGCTCGCTATTCCTGTTTGTCAATGCCATCGTATTTAGCCTGGCTCATATTTTCTTCAGAAATACGCTGGTACTTATACTTACTTTCATAGGTGGCATCCTCTTCGCCCTCACGTATTTGAGATCTCGAAGCACCACCCTGGTGAGCATTGAACACGCGTTGTACGGCAACTGGCTGTTCACGGTGGGGATGGGACAAATGCTGGCATTTCCGGGCATGGAAGCACCCCAATAATTCCTCGCATAAGATTAACGCGGCCTGTATTGTCTATTGCCAACTAGAGTCGTAACTTTGCATTCGCATTTAAAAAATTAAATATGTCAAAGTACGATGTTGCCGTTATTGGTTCTGGTCCCGGAGGCTATGTTGCCGCCATTCGCTGTGCCCAACTGGGTATGAAAACCGCCATTGTCGAGAAGTACAATACCCTGGGAGGAACCTGTCTTAATGTGGGTTGTATCCCTAGCAAGGCCTTGTTGGATTCTTCGCATCACTATGAAGATGCCATCAAGCATTTTGAGGAACACGGAATTGAGATCCCGGGAGAGGTGAAGGTCAATTTCAAGAAGATGATCGAGCGGAAGCAGGGAGTGGTGGATATGACGACTAAAGGAATCGTCTTTTTGATGGATAAGAACAAGATCGATGTGTTTCATGGGGTAGGAACCTTCAAGGATGCCACTCATGTTGATATTACTTCTGAAGAAAGCACGCAAACCATCGAGGCGGCCAACATCATCATCGCTACCGGAAGCAAGCCATCTACCTTGCCGTTCATTACCCTGGATAAGGAGCGAGTGATCACGTCGACCGAAGCTTTAAGCCTAACCGAAATTCCGAAGCATATGATCGTGATCGG
>JBCCHR010000325.1:0-3886 GCA_039028655.1 Bacteroidota bacterium | reverse complement strand
GCTCGTTCATTTCATCGAAGGGAATGATGTTATCTACTTCCAGGTAGTTTCCTTTTTTCTGAAGGAACATCGTCTTGATCTCTTCCAGGGAGAACCCATCTTCGTTGATCACGCCACCCAATCGATCGATGATCCCAACGATCTTGGCGCCCATTTGTGCCAGGTAATAGGCCGCCGAAGCACCTACGTTGCCAAAGCCCTGGACAATCGCCCGTTTACCCTCGATATTACCTCCATAAATGTCATAATAATGGTTCACGGCTTCGGCTACGCCATAGCCTGTGATCATATCGGCCACCGTGTACTTGCGAGCCACATCGGGAGAATAGGCAGTGTTCTCGATCACTTTGATGACACCCTGCCTCAACTGACCAATACGGTTGATCTTGTCGGCCTCGGTTGGGGTAAAATGCCCGTTAAAAACACCTTCCTGCGGATGCCATACTCCACTTTGTTCGGTGATAGGGATTACTTCGTGGATCTCGTCTACATTGAGGTCGCCTCCCGTTCCGTAATACGCCTTTAGCAGTGGGGAAACCGCCTTGTACCAACGCTCCAGAACCCCTTTCTTTCTAGGGTCACGCGGATCAAAATTGATCCCCGACTTGGCTCCGCCAATGGCCGGTCCTGAAACGGTGAACTTTACCTCCATGGTCTTGGCCAGAGATAACACCTCGTTCTGATCCAGTCCGGGACGCATGCGTGTTCCGCCACCGGCCGCTCCTCCTCGAAGCGAATTGATAACCGTCCAACCTTCAGCCTCGGTTTCGGGATCGTTCCAATGAAACACGATCTCAGGTGCTTTATTCTCATATTTTTGGAGTAGTTCCTTCATTTTCATAACCGTACTGTTTTGGTTGTTCTGCCGCTGGCAAGTATCGTTGAAATTAGTAGGTGCAAATATAGAAATTAGTGGTCATGAAGAAGGCACTAAGGCTTAAAAATAATCCCCGAACTGTGATCCTTTTTGGCTCCTGTGACGCTGGCCAGGCAATTCACTTCGTCTCGCAATCGCAAAACACCCAGCAAGCCAAAAACAAGTGCCTCTTTGAATTCTACCAGCTTCGGTTCCGGGACCTCCAGCTGTACCGAGCTGAAGTGCAGCACCCGATTCAAAAGATAGGTGTTATACGCACCACCACCGGTTACCAGTACGGAGCTACCATCTGCAAACTGCCGCGCAAGCTGATAGGCAGTATGCTCGACACATGTGCGAAGTATATTCTTTGCTGAATGGTTGCTCGCTTCCAATAAAGGCAAAACCGCTTCTTTTACCCACTCCAGGCCAAGAGACTTAGGTGCCTGTTGGGAATAGTACGGCAAGGCGTTCAAAGCTTCGAACAATTCGACATCCAGTTCGCCGCTGGCCGCCAACTTCCCGCCTTCATCGAAAGGGACGCCCAGCTGTTGGGCGTAGCGGTTAAGCACAATATTCACAGGGCAGATGTCGAAAGCGATCCGACGTCTGTTTTCTTCAAACGAACCATTGGCAAAGCCGCCTAAATTGAGGCAGTAGTCGTAGTCGCCAAACAACAACCGATCGCCAATGGGCACCAACGGCGCTCCTTGTCCACCCAATTCCACATCCTGCACCCTGAAATCGAAAACCACGAAGTGCCCGGTCGCTCGCGCCAATTCAGGGAGATTTCCAATCTGAAAGGTGATCCCTTCCTCCGGGCGGTGCAGCACCGTATGTCCGTGACTGCAAATGGCGTCCAATTGATCGATCTTGTTGTCGATAATAAATCCGGAGATCACCTGCGACAGGAATTCGGTGTAGGTCTTGTTCAAATCTTCAAGTTCTCCTTCAGAATAATCGATCGCCTCCCGCAGCGCGGTGCTCCAATGTTCGGGATAGGGAATGGTTCCGGCCACCCCGATATCGTAGTCCCATTGGCCTTCTTCAGAAATAGAAAAAAAACACTCCGCCAGGTCGACCCCGTCCAGCGAGGTCCCGCTCATCACTCCCAGCACTTTGTAGTTGCGTTTCATAGGCAGCGTAAAATTAGTAAAGTTCGAGGACTCCTGACTTCGGACACCGTGGTCAGTGGTCAGTGGTCAGTGGTCGGCTACCAAAAATAACACACCCCTTACCCCCTCCAGGGCGGAATTGACTTCACTCCCTAATAAATTTCCACCATTGTTGTTTGGTTTGCCATCTTGACTCTTGACTCTTGGCTCTTGGTTCCTGTCTTCTGTTTTACAATTCCTGCCTTCCGACTCCGGACTTCGCGCTTCCTGCTCCGTGCTCCGAGCTTCATGCATTCCATATCCACCGAACCTCAAGCGAAGGTGGACCGGCTGCCAACTTTCCACTCACTTTTTATTGAATTTCGCCCTCAAAAATCTATCTTTGCACCCCAATCGAAATCGTTTTAGTAAAAGCACATACATATGGATTTTAATCTTTCCGAAGAACACCTGATGATTCGCGATGCAGCGCGAGATTTTGCAAAGACTGAGCTCCTACCGGGAGTCATTGAAAGAGATAACAAACAAGAGTTCCCGACCGAACAGGTCAAGAAAATGGGAGAACTCGGGTTTCTTGGAATGATGGTCGATCCTAAGTACGGCGGTGGCGGTATGGACACCGTATCCTACGTACTCGCCATGGAAGAACTGAGTAAGATAGATGCCTCCTGTTCGGTGATCGTTTCGGTGAACAATTCCCTGGTGTGCTACGGTTTGCAAGCCTATGGAACCGAGGAGCAGAAGCAAAAATACCTTACCAAACTGGCCACCGGCGAGTCGATCGGTGCATTTTGTCTGAGTGAGCCGGAAGCTGGTAGCGATGCCACCTCTCAAAAAACGACTGCCGTCGACATGGGCGACCACTACCTCCTTAATGGTACCAAAAACTGGATCACCAACGGCGGTTCAGCCGATTTCCACCTGGTGATCGCACAAACCGATAAGGAAAAGAAGCATCGTGGTATCAATGCCTTTATCGTGGAAAAAGGTTGGGACGGTTTTGAGGTAGGACCCAAAGAGGATAAATTGGGAATTCGCGGTAGCGACACCCACTCCCTCAACTTTAACGACATAAAAGTTCCCAAGGAAAACAGAATTGGCGAAGATGGATTTGGATTCAAATTTGCCATGAAAACATTAGCCGGTGGTCGTATCGGGATCGCCGCACAGGCACTGGGGATCGCCTCGGGGGCCTACGAACTGGCCCGTGATTACTCGAAGATCAGAAAGGCCTTTGGCACCGAGATCTGTAACCACCAGGCCATTGCCTTCAAGCTGGCCGACATGCACACCGAGATCGAAGCGGCCCGCCACCTCGTCATGAAAGCCGCCTGGGACAAGGACCAGGGCAACAATTACGACATGAGTGGTGCTATAGCCAAGCTCTATGCCAGTAAGGTGGCTATGGAAACCACCGTCGAAGCCGTACAGATCCATGGCGGAAACGGTTTTGTTAAGGAATACCACGTCGAGCGTCTCATGCGCGACGCCAAGATCACACAGATCTACGAAGGAACCAGCGAGATCCAAAAGATCGTGATCTCACGTGGTCTTTTAAAGGACTAGCGCCTTCCCTTTCTTTTTTTGGGCGAGCCCTCCTCCGGTGATCCTTCGGAGGACCGCGCTTTCCGTTATATCCCCGCAGTAGTCGTGAAGTGAGCTACGCTCTACTTCCACGGCACTACAGGGGATGCCACTACAATCGCTCTCGCAAAGGCGATCTGGCTACTTTAGTGCGTATTTGTAACTATTTTCCGTCGTTTTAGACTAATAAATTGCACTTTTCGAAACGCGCCATCTAAATTTCTGAAAATCGGTTTCCCAACTCGATTTTTTTACCGAAATTGAAACTCCAAAAATTTTTAGCATACTAATTTTAAATAGCCATACCTATGTCCGATGATTTTGATTTACT
>JBCCHR010000324.1:0-3951 GCA_039028655.1 Bacteroidota bacterium | reverse complement strand
CGCAGGGGTGTTCGTGTTTGCCTACCTGTTCCCTACCGTAATGGGAGCTGCCAAGCTGCTTTTCCTTATTTTATTGGGATTGACCTTGTTCGACCTGTTGCTGCTGTATCTCAACCGGACAGGTGTTCAAGCCAAAAGATTATTGCCGGAGAAACTGTCCAACGGAGATGCCAATCCTATTGAATTGACCGTAACCAATCGATATCTGATGCCTGTTTGGATAAAGGTCATCGACGAACTGCCAGTGCAATGGCAACGTCGCGACTTCAAGATCCAAAGCTGGCTAAAGCCCTCCCAGCACAAGCGCCTTACCTACCAGGTATATCCCAAAGAACGAGGTGAGTATCATTTTGGGGACCTCAACGTCTTTGTATCATCGGCCATAGGCCTAATCATCCGTCGTCAACGTTTTTCGGCAGATGGTATGGTACCCAACTATCCGTCTTTCCTTCAGCTAAAAAAATACGATTTCATTGCATTTTCGAATCGGTTGAAATTCTTCGGACTCAAAAAAATTCGTCGCATTGGTCACACGATGGAATTCGAACAGATCAAGGAATACGTTTCCGGAGACGATGTGCGGAACATTAATTGGAAGGCCACGGCCAAGAAGAACGAGTTGATGGTAAATCAGTTTCAGGATGAGAAATCGCAACCTGTGTACTCGGTAATCGACAAGGGACGGGTGATGAAAATGCCGTTTCATCAATTGAGTTTGCTGGACTATGCCATCAATGCTACGCTGGTGATATCCAATATTGTGCTGAAGAAACAGGACAAAGCGGGGATGTTCACCTTTTCCAAAAAAGTGGAGGACCGAGTGGTGGCCCAACGCAAAAGTGCCCAAATGAGCATGATCCTGGAGACGCTTTACAATGTGGAAACCGATTTTTCTGAGAGCGATTTTTCACGGCTGTACATCGATGTGAAGCGCCATATCAAGCAGCGCAGTTTGTTGTTGCTCTACACCAACTTCGAAACGATGGACGCCTTGCATCGCCAAATGTCGTACCTACAAGCCATAAGCAAAACGCATTTGTTGGTGGTTATCTTCTTTGAAAATACGGAGCTGATCGAGTTTTCGCAAAGAGAGGCCAAATCCACGCAGGAGATCTTCGAAAAAACCATCGCGGAGAAATTCGTTTATGAGAAAAAGCTCATCGCCAACGAACTGCACAAATACGGCATTCAATCCATTCTAACAGCACCGGAGAACCTTACGGTGAATACGATCAACAAATACCTGGAAATAAAGGCACGCGGACTCATATAGCGCGTGAATTTCGTTACAAAAACGAATTTGGTTCGTCTACCTTTCATGGGACTCGTACATCTTATGGAGCGGCTAAAAGAACGGAAGATCTTCGTTGTATTCTACTGGTTCATCAAAGTGATGCTCGGTATTGGATTCCTACTCTCCGGTTTACGAAAGATGCCGGGAGTCAAGTTTACTGCCATTCCCATCGACGATCCCATCGGACTTTTCTTCGAAGGGATGTATGCCAGTGGTTTTTATTGGAATTTTATCGGATACTACCAGATCCTGGTGGGACTGCTGCTCATGACCCCCTGGTTCAAACGCCTAACACCCATCCTACTTTTGCCGGTGAGTGCAAGTATCTTTCTGGTATCGGCCTCACTTCACATGCGCGGAACTCCTGTGATCACTTCACTCATGCTTTTGGGCAATCTCTTCCTTCTGGCCTGGCATATCAAAAGCTATCTACCGCTGTTAAAGTTGAAATGATCCCACTTTTGCGAGAGACCAGTGCATCGCGACAACAATTCAGCAGTAAAAAATAACAACTCGGTCATTATTTGTTTTGCTGAAGGGCATTGTGTCGCACCTTTGTAGTGTTCAATAAAAAATAAAACACGTACAATTATGAAAACCATTATTCTTTCCATCGCAATCGCAATTTCAACGTTTCTCGCAAAAGCGCAGAACAACAACACATCAACCGACGTTACTGGAGTTACTATTACCGTGACCGTGCCGGTCCAAACCAATGAAGGAAGTGTCCTTTTCGGACTCTACGATGAGGCCACCTTCATGAAAACCATGCCGCTCCAGGGGTTGGAAAGCAAGATAGAGGACGGAAAAGCGACCATCACTTTTACCAATGTAGCCCCTGGCACCTATGGCATCACCGTTTTGCATGACCGTAACGGAAATAAGAACATGGATTTCGATGCCAACGGCATGCCGCTCGAAAATTATGGCGTATCCAACAACACTATGAGCTATGGCCCTCCACAGTGGGGCGATGCTAAGTTTGACGTAGCCGATGAACCCATCGAAATGGAGATCCGACTATAACCCGGAACCAAACTCCTCCCCTTAAAAGTCTGAAGTTATCCACGATAATTTCAGACTTTTTTTGATTTCTGGCGCTCCGTGCTTCGTGCTACGCGCTCCCAATAACACCACCTTACCCCCCCTAAAGAGGGGAATTACGATAAACTTACTTCGGACTTCCGACTTCCGACTTCAGTCATCCTCACCAATAGACATAATCTTACATTTAACGCAATTCAATAGATTAAATCGATACAATCTCCTATATTTGGGTAAACATTTCCTATGACCATTACCCAATTAAAGTACGTCCTCGCTGTTGCCGAACACCAAAACTTCACCAAGGCGGCCGAGAAAACGTTTGTTACGCAGCCCACCTTGAGCATGCAAATTCAAAAACTAGAGGAAGAATTGGATATCCTGATCTTCGATCGGTCCAAAAAACCCATTGAGCTTACAGCGGTGGGGCGAAAGATCGTAAACCAGGCAAAGAGTATTGTAAACGAAGCCGATCGCATGCAGGATGTAGTGGACCAGGAAAAAGGATTTATTGGAGGAGAGTTTCGATTGGGGATCATTCCTACCGTCATGCCCACTTTGCTCCCCATGTTCTTAAAAACCTTCACTACCAAATACCCTAAGGTACTTTTAAAGATCGAAGAATTGGCAACCGACGAGATCATCGACAAACTCAATGAAGGACACCTGGATGCGGCCATCGCTGCCACACCGCTACACCAACCCAAGATCAAGGAACGCGCCTTGTATTACGAACCCTTCGTAGGCTACATTCCTGAGGAGCATCGATTGTTCTCCAAACCTCGGATCGAGCGAACAGACCTCGAGATTGAGGATATCCTGTTATTGGAAGACGGACATTGTTTTAGAGATGGGGTGATCAACCTTTGCAAGTCGTCCAAACTCAACAAAGACGATTCTTTTCAATTGGAAAGCGGAAGTTTCGAGACCCTTATCAAATTGTCTCACGAAGGTCTGGGAATGACCCTCCTGCCCTATTTGCATACGTTGGACGTGTCTGAACCCCAAAAGAAACACCTGCGCTACTTCAGCGAACCTTCACCTGCTCGGGAGGTAAGTCTGATCTACAATAAGAGCGAGTTGAAAATGCAGATCATTAACGCCATGTACGATATTATCACCGGGATCGTGCGGGGAGCGATTCGTTTTCAGGATGTGAAGATCATAAGCCCTCTAAAATGAGTAAAGCCCCCTGTCGGAGGCTTTATTCTTATTCTTTAAGGATAATTAAACATTGATTTAACTGAGGGTTCTGCCGAATAAGCGAATTCACCCAGATTTTAAGTTCCTCAATTTCGTGTGGAAGTAATCTGTTTAGTGCCTTCTTTAACTCTTTGCAGAACAGGTTTACATCAAAACTTACTTTGTTAAGCACCGCTTTGGTGTAATCAAACATCGCTCTAGCCATAGTTCTATTAATTGGGTTCGGTTAGGTATTTGTATTCTATAGGCGTGAGATTTTAGTTAATCGTTTAAATATAACTAAAAATTTTGAGATTTATTCGTTTCTGCTGATAAGTGATTGAGTTAAAAAGTGTTAATTCCGTTATTTACGTGTTTTCCCACACAAATTTTAACACAAGCAAGATGCTTACGTCTTATTTTTTAACTTT
>JBCCHR010000323.1:0-3962 GCA_039028655.1 Bacteroidota bacterium | reverse complement strand
GGGAAATGCACCATAACTCGATTTCGGGTAGCGGTACCGGATGGTTGCATCGGGTTGAAACAACACCGCAGAATCGCCAAGGTCGTCAATAGCATTCTGTCGCAAGGGAGTAATATTGTCGAGTATCCAAAAACCACGACCCATGGTACTAAGTACCAGGTCGCCACGATGAATCTTGATGTCTGTAATAGGCGTAACAGGCAAGTTTTGCTGGAACTCCTGCCAACTCTTCCCATCGTCCAATGAGACGAACACTCCATACTCGGTACCCGCATATAACAGTCCTTCGCGTACCGGATCCTCTCGCAAAACGCGCGCATTGAAATGCGCCGGAATACCATTATTGGCCGTAGTTATCAGCTCCCAACTGGCACCATAGTTATTGGTCTTAAATAAATAGGGTTTCGCGTCTCCCATCAAGTGACGGTCTACCGCCATATATGCCTTTGCAGGATCGAAATGAGAGGGCTCGATAGATTCTACACGACCTCCCTTGGGAAGATTGTTCGGAGTGATGTTCTGCCAGCTTTTCCCTCCATCACGAGTGATTGAAACCACGCCATCGTTGGACCCGGTCCAAATAAGGCCCTCTACTAACTTCGACTCACGTATCGAATAGAGGGTGCTGTAGTATTCTTCTCCCGTGATGTCCCGAGTAATCGGACTTCCGGAAATCACCTGTTTGTCCGCTTCAAAAGCCGTGAGGTCCGGAGATATGGTTTCCCAAAGCATCCCGTCGTTAGAAGTCTTATGCAAGAATTGGGATCCGTGATAAACCACATCGGGGTTATGGGGCGACACATGGATGGGTGCCACGCGCTGAAATCGATATTCCAGATCCTTTGGATTGTGACCATAAATGTTCGATGCCCCTACGTAATAACCCTTTTCTGTTCCTGTAAGCTTGTTGAATACACTAAATCGTCCCTTGCAATTGGCATAAACAATGTTGGCATTGCCAGGTTTAGGCACGGCCGGCCCCGTCTCACAGCCCCCCGTGTTGATCACCCAACCACGACCAGGCGACTGGATGGCATATGGCGGAAAGCTGGGCACCCCAATGGTCGTTGAGTTATCTTGCTGTCCGGCATACAACCAATACGGATATTGGTCGTCCACTTCTACCTGATACAGTTCAGCAGTGGGTTGATTGAACTGCGACGACCAGGATTTCCCACCATTGTGAGATACATTGGCGCCACCATCATTGCACTGAATGAGCAGATCGGGATTGTCGGGATTCAACCAGATATCGTGATTATCGCCATGAGGAACGCTCATCCTATTCCAACTTCGACCACCGTCGACCGACTTCAATAACGGATTTGAATTCGAATAAATAATGTCTGGGTTGGTTGGATCCAATTCGATATTGGTGTAGTAAAACGGCCGATTTACCAATCCTTTATTGTCTGATACTTGACGAAATGACATGCCTTGATCAACCGATTTGTACAAGCCTCCCTCCTTACCCGGAGCCTCGATCACGGCATACAACAAGCTGGAATCCACAGGCGAAACGGCTAGATCGATCTTCCCAATAAGGGTATTTGGCAAGCCTTCTTCCAGCTTTTCCCAATTCTTTCCTCCATTGATGGATTTGTAAATACCACCTTCGGCATTTTCTCCTCCAGAGATAATGGTCCACGGCTTACGTTGCGCTTTCCACGCCGCGGCATAGACAATATTTGGATTTCCCGGGAGTAGTTCGAGATCGGCAAAACCGGTTTTTTCAGAAACAAATAATACCTGCTCCCACGTCTTTCCGCCATCCACGGTTTTGTAAATACCGCGTTCGGCGTTCGGGCGAAAGGCATTACCAATCGCGGCTACCCATACGATGTTATGATCGGTGGGGTCGATCTCCACCGCCCCTATCTGCCCCACATTCGTCAAACCAATATGCTGCCAGGATTTGCCTCCATCGATGGATTTGTACATTCCTCGGCCACTGATGATATTGGATCGCAGACCATCCGATCCGGTCCCCACGTACACTATATTTGGGTCGTTGACGGCCACTTCGATGGCCCCTATAGATGGGGTCTCAAAATATCCGTCCGAGACGTTATGCCAGGTAGTACCGTAGTCCTCGGTTTTCCATACCCCTCCTCCTGTGGCGCCCAAATAGAAGGTGCCCGGTTGCATTGGCGTGCCTGTCACCGTGGTGACCCGTCCACCGCGTTCTGGTCCGACGGCCCGATATTGAAAAGCATCAAACTGCTGCGCAAAGCTGGTAGCAATGGTAAATAAAAGAATGAAAAAGAAGCGTAGTTCGCGTTGGATAGGCATGGTATAACTCGAATTGGTTTGGCATTAAAGTTACTCAAATTCGATCATTATATACCCTTACTTTTACAAAGGACTCAACGAGCATGTTGTTGCAGGTACCTGGACGGCAACAGCCCATAGTATTCCCTAAAACATCGTGAGAAGTAGGAAGGGCTCTGAAATCCGCAAGCCTGGGCAATGCCTGAAATAGTGTCGGTTCGGTCATGCAACATTTTTAGTGCTTTGGCCAATCGGAATTCGCGAATAAACTGGCTGGGTGATCGAGAGGTGAGACGCACCATGGTTCGGTACAATCGTGATTTGCCAATTTGCAGGTCGGCCCCCAGGGCAGCGATCGTAAAGGTGGGATCAAGGCTATTCTTTTCAACATGATCCAATACGCGGGTAAGAAATGTTTCTTCGGAAGCAGATAATACCCGAACCAACATGCGATCCACTTTGGCATTCTTGTTCTCCTTTTCGTACGCCATTCGTACTTCAGAAGAAAAAACCAAAATGCGATCTACATACTCGCACATCCTGGAGGCCTGTCTTATGGCCTTATTTTGAATCTTTTCGCTCGCCTTTTCAGGTACCAAGGTCACACCTATGGCAAGTTGGCGCTTGAATGCTTCGTTCTTGGGGGTCACGTACTTAAACTTATGCCTAATTTCCATGGCGCAGAGCACCGCATCACTCGCATCCGCGAACCACACCCAATAGCTACTGTTATTGCTGCGATCCACCGAACCTCGAAATTGACCGATGGTCTTGGACACACTGTTATGAAATTTCTGGGTAAAAATGCTGAATTGGTTTCCCTCTACGCTACTCAGCGCATCACTGGTATCTACTAGCATGAACACCTTGTACAAGGATTGGTCATGCGCTTTATGTGCTTTGCTGGCTACCAAGGAAGTGAGATTAAAGTACGCCCTAACAAGGTAGTGATTTGTTGGCATTTTATCGTGAAATGAAAGAAGAACTTCCACAACAGACCCTGCCGGGATCGATGGTACGAAGCTGGGTCACCGTTCGTAATGCCAAGAAACAGAAACAAGCAACACGCACCGTTGAGCGTTCGAAAATTATAGTTAACTTTAGTTCTATTTTTTTACTGAAAAATCTTCGAAAAACCAACACCATGAAAAGCACAATCACCTTATTGATCGCCTTACTGTTTACGATACCATTTTCCGTTCAGGCGCAAACCGATAAAAAAGGAGAAGACAACCTCCTAAGTGGGATGAAACTTCGATCCCTCGGGCCCGCATTTATGAGCGGAAGAATTGCCGACATTGAAATACATCCTGAAAATGAGAGCATTTGGTACGTTGCCGTAGGATCGGGTGGCGTCTGGAAAACGGAGAATTCGGGCACAACCTGGACTCCTATTTTCGACAAGGAGTCTTCCTATTCCATAGGGACTGTGGTCATCGATCCCAACAACTACAACACCATTTGGGTGGGCACCGGAGAGGATGTGGGTGGCCGCCATGTTGGTTATGGAGACGGTGTGTATAAAAGTACAGACGGAGGAAAGACCTGGAAGAACATGGGACTAAAAAATTCTCAAGACGCATACGCCGGTCGACGGATTCCCGCTATGGGAGGGCGTACAGGTCATCTCAGTGTTTCGGCACCCTCTCGAGATGTATCTGTCGCTTCGTAAGCACATCGTGAATATGAAG
>JBCCHR010000322.1:0-3981 GCA_039028655.1 Bacteroidota bacterium | reverse complement strand
CAATACCGTTGTAACACATTTGACCGACTAAAACAACCCGAGAAACATACTTTAATTCATATCAAGTCGTTAATTTAGTATAGTTGGCGTGTTACACGCCAACTACACTGTCCCCGCAGTGACACGACCGCAGCGAACTGGCGAAGCAATTACAAACCTAACCCAACTTGGCCATGAACTACTTGTTATGGAACCCCAGGCGTTTGTGCCCTTTCCTTTTATTATTTTGTTTATTGATCGTTGCATCCTGTTCGAAGGATGCCGAAACACCCTACGGTCCGCTACTCGACCTCGGCATATCCGAAGCGGAGGTCCAATCCCGGCTCACCACCTCCCTGGTGGGCGAACGCCCGGATGGTCCCGGCAATCCCGACAGTATTTGCAACGACGGTGTCATGCAACTCATGGCAGACGACCCCTATTGCGGCTATGTGGACGTGGGCGAGTACGCCACCAATCGCATCAATGAATTTAGAAGCATGCACGATCTTCCTCCTTTCGTTCGGGCCGTGGAACACGAACTCTGCGCTGCCCGGGAAGCGCGGCTCGCATTGGAAAACGGAACCGTCCATTGGAGCGATGGTTGTGGCTGGAGATCACAGGGATCGGCCGGCGGTGGCAGAGGTGGTGACGAATCCGAAGGTACCGTGGAGAAATCGGTGTGGTGGGTGCCCAAACTTTTTTATGAAGAAGGCCCTGAGGGCGGTCATTACCAGGCCATGATGACCGAACGAAGTCGGGGCGTGGCCGTAGGCTACTACGCCATCGATCGGGACAGCCATGTGATCGTTGTAAACTATTACGATCGGTTGTAGCACAAACAATTCCGCAGTAATCAAAAAAAGCGTTGTTAATAGCTACTGTATTAAATTGTAGCTGGATTTCTGCCATCAGGTAGCGAAATGTTACCTTTGCAACGTCATTGCGACGTTCACATTTATGAATCCACTGCAAGAATTCCTAACACAACCTCTTTCTTTTCAAGGACTGCGATTGATTCGCCTGGACCTTCCTCAAAAGGAACAATTCGTTTCGGGGATTGGCGTACGTAATTCGAGAGAGGCACTGCTCGTTGTTTGGGAGGATGCCGATGGCGTATCTGGTTACGGGGAATGTTCCTGCAGACCGGACCCTTATTATTCCGATGAGTTTATCGACGGAGCCATCATGATGGTACAGCAGTTTATCGTGCCCCATCTTTCGGAAATTGGCACCCTGGGTGACCTCATGACCCTCCTGGGACGCATCCGGGGCTGGAATTTCACCAAGGCCGCAATCGAGATGGCGGCGCTGGATGCCATTCAGAAAAAAACAAAAAAAACACCACTCGAACTGCTGGATATCACACCTTTGACGGAGGTCCCCGTGGGGATTTCCTTGGGACTCTACCACGATCTCGAGCAGATGAAAATGGCCGTAAGTAATGCGATCTCGACGGGATACCGGCGCCTAAAGTTCAAAATCGCACCCAGCGTTCGAACAGAATTTTTTGATGCCATCAATCCCATTTTGGTCGATTCCAAAGTAGCCGTAGGATTCGACGCCAACGGTAGTCTTACGCAAGACCATTTTCATGTGTTGGACTACTTCGTGAACACCTACGGCTCGATGATCGAGCAACCCTTCGCCCCGGGTAGGTTTGACCTCCTATTGAAGGCCAAAAAGCAATTTCCGGAAATATTCGTATGTTATGACGAGGAGATCAAATCGCTGGGGGATGTGATGAAATTGCATCATCTGGAAGTGTTGGACGAAGTGAACCTGAAACCGGGCCGTGTGGGTGGATTGCTCAAAAGCATGGAGATCGTTTCCTATTGCAGGGATCACAGGATTCCTTGCTGGATCGGTGGAATGTTCGAGACGGGAATTGGAAGGATCCACAACCTGAAAATGGCGTCCTACCTACCCAATACCAGTGCGCATGACCTGAGTCCGTCCGATCGCTATTTCCTGGAAGATGTGGTGCAACCCGGGATCCAAATGAACGCTGGTTTTGTGGATATCCAAAGCTTGGATGCTTGTGAGATACAGCCCGAGATCATCGAAAAATACACCACGCAACAACATCATTATACGTCATAAAACAACAGTATGCTTGACTACCTCATCGTAAATGCCATGATCTGCACCGGGAAGAATGAAAAGGCCCGGGTGGGCAACGTGGGTGTAAAGGACGACACGATCGCATTTATCGACTACGATTCGCAGTCACTGCCGGAGGCGCACAAGGTGGTGGACGGCACGGGGCTCATTCTGTCCCCGGGATTTATCGATCCGCATGCCTCCACGGGATTTGGTTATTTCTTTCCCAATGCGGCCGACCATAAACTTTACCAGGGCATCACCACCGAGATCTTTGGGAATTGTGGTACCTCCCCCGCTCCCATTGGCCCACACTTGATCGCCACCATGGAGCGGCTTTCGCGGGAGATCCAATTTCCATTCGAATGGAACTCCATGGAAGAGTATTTCGACCAGATCGACGACAAGCTACAGTTCAATATCGCGACCCTGGTGGGTCACAGTACCTTGCGTGCCGGTACCATGGACGACTGGCACGATCTGAAACCGGAGCAGATGGAGACCATGAAAACGGAGCTGGCCAACGCTATGGACGAGGGAGCCCTGGGGCTTTCGACAGGTCTTATCTATGCGCCGGGTTGTTTTGCTGAAATGGACGAGATCGTTGACCTGGCGAAGGTTGCTGCTGAGAAAGGAGGCATTTACGCTTCTCACATTCGCAACGAAAGAGATCGCCTGGAAGAAGCTGTCGAGGAAGCACTCACCATCGGCAAAAGAGCGAATATTCGAGTGCTGGTGAGTCATTTAAAGGCCGCCGAAAAAGAGAATTGGGGTAAAATTCCGAAAGTGCTCAAACAGATCGAGGCATTCAATGCCGAGAGCGAACTTCAAGCGGCATGCGATGTGTACCCGTACACGGCGGTTTCCACAAAACTGCGAGCCTTTATTCCGAAGTACCTGTTGCAGGACGGAATCAGTGCCCTGACCGAAAAAATGAAGGTTTCGGAAAATGTGGAGGCGATCGCTGCCTGGATTGAGCAAAAGGACTACGACCTGTCGCAAATGCTCATCATCTCCGACGAGCTTGACGCCTACTACAATAAGAATGTGGCCCAGATCGCCCAGGAAAGAGGGATCACCGAAGCTGAGGCCATGGCCCTGATCCTGGAAGCCAGTACCGAAACCTGGGTAGTGTATCACTGCATTGCGCAGGACGACATCGATGCGGCCGTGCTGTGGCCCCAGTCCATGATCTGCACCGATTCGTGGAGTTATCCCGTGAACGCTCCTGTCACCATCGGCCAACCCCACCCGCGATCGTACGGCGCCTTTACCGAATACCTCCAACGATTTGTGATCGACCAGAAAATGCTGGATTGGGAAGAGGCCATCCATAAGATCACCTACTTACCAGCGCAATTCTTTCAACTAAAAAACAGAGGCCTGATCGCAGAAGGCTATTTTGCCGACCTGCTGTTGATCGACCCCTCTGAGGTAAGGGCAAATGCCACCTATACATCCCCCAGGGAATTGTCGTCCGGCATTTCGCATCTGTGGGTAAATGGTTGCCATTTGATTCGCGACGGGAAGATGGAAGATCATCATCCGGGAAGGGTACTTACCTTAAACGAGTAAGATGAAGGACCAACAACAGATCATACCAGCGCAACCTGCCCATTACGAGGCCATAGCGAGCATTTATAACGAATACATTCGTTTGGGGAATGCGACCATGGAAGAGACTGAAAAAAGTGGCGCAGACATTGCTCAATGGGTGGACAACTTTAATGATAGAGAGCGGTTGTTTACCCTATTAGAGAAAGACCGCGTGATAGGCTGGGGGATCATCAAACGATACAGCGACCGGGAAGGATATCGGTTTGCCTGCGAAACGGCCGTGTATCTCACTTCCGATAAAATCGGGTATGGTTACGGAACCTTAATAAAAAAATTTTTGAT
>JBCCHR010000321.1:0-3983 GCA_039028655.1 Bacteroidota bacterium | reverse complement strand
GGGGACAAAAAAAGAACCCAGTTTTTTAGAGGGGTTGTTATCCAGGTAAAAGGAACGGGACTTACCCAGACGTTTACCATCAGAAAAATGTCGGGAACTGTTGGGGTAGAGCGAATCTTCCCAATCAACATGCCGGCCTTGCAAAAAATTGAAATCAACAAGAAAGGAAGTGTTCGCAGAAAGCGTATTTACTACTTCCGAGGGCTTACCGGAAAGAAAGCGAGAATTCGCGAAAAGAGAATGTAAGCATCGCAACAAGAGCTATAAGAAAGCGAACCTACTGGGGTTCGCTTTTTTTATTGACAATTGTTAATAAACCGGGTTGATAATATGTTAATATTAAGTCACTTAAAAAATTTGGATAATTCAATTCTTGGGTTACTTTAGTACCATCGAATCGGGGCAACCCGATGAGAGACGCTCCAACGAGGCAACTCGAAAGAGCGGGTCCAAACAGGGCAACCTGCAAGGACAGTCAAAGTAGGGCAACCTACAGAGACAAGTCGAAGTGGAGCAATCCACCCAGACACCGTCGAAGTGAGGCAACTCACCAAGACACCGTCGAAGTGAGGTAACTCACTGAGACTGTCAACGCGAGGTGACTCGTCGCGACAATATAAAGTAACGTTCTTTATCAAGCTTTCTGAATTTGTCTGAAACGAATGTTGTTACTGCACGGTACAACCTCTCGCTAGAATGCAGAAAGTGTGAGCATTGATTTAGAAAATAGATTGGTTTTTTATCAATAGATTCGAAAATCACTGTTCTTGAAGCAGATCACGGTTGCAGGGGATTAATAAACCTGCCTCGATCCGCCCCGCGCGGATGACCGGTAACGGTATGTTTCACAAGAAGCCATAGCAATGTGTTCGCGCACAATGTTATGGCTTTTCTTGTTTATAACAGGGCCTATCACCTCATCGTTAATTTGTAATCGCGCCCACTTTCAAACCCCTTAGCAATTCACTATATTTGCCAGCCCAAGTGCGGATGCACTTTGTCTAGAAAACATAATCCATAAAACGAGCGATCCTCATGAGTAAAGTAGCCAAGATCATATATACCAAAACCGACGAAGCTCCCGCTTTAGCCACCCAATCCTTGCTTCCCATCGTAAAAGCGTTTACTGCCACAGGTAATATCGCCGTGGAAACAAGAGACATTTCTCTGGCAGGCAGGATCGTTGCCAACTTCCCCACCTACTTGAACGAATCGCAACGTACAGGAGACGCCTTGGCCGAGTTGGGTGAATTGGCAAAAAAACCGGAGGCCAATATCATTAAACTCCCCAACATTAGTGCATCGATGCCACAATTATTGGCCGCGATTGCTGAATTGCAAAATAAGGGGTATGCGCTCCCCGACTATCCGGATGAGCCGGCCAACGATGAGGAAAAGGCGATCAAAGCCACCTACGACAAGATCAAGGGCAGTGCTGTGAATCCAGTCTTGAGAGAGGGAAATAGTGATCGCAGGGCACCAAAGGCTGTGAAGAATTATGCCAAAAAGAACCCACACAGCATGGGAGCATGGCGCAGTGATACCCAATCCCATGTAGCCACCATGGAGGCAGGTGATTTTAGAAACAACGAACAATCGATCACAGCCGATAGCGATGGACAACTGCGAATCGTACACACCGACAGCAATGGTCAAACAACGGTGCTCAAAGAAGGGATTGCCGTGCTGGAAGGTGAGATCGTGGATGCTACAAAAATGAGCAAGCGGGCATTGCTCACGTTCCTCGCCGAGCAGATCAAGGATGCCAAAGAAAAGGGACTTTTATTCTCCCTTCATATGAAAGCTACCATGATGAAGGTAAGCGATCCCATTATTTTTGGTCATGCCGTTCGCGTGTTCTTTGCTGATGTCTTCGACAAGCACCAGGACACTTTCGATGCACTTGGAGTAGATGTAAATAACGGCTTTGGAGACCTCATTGGAAAACTCGACGAGTTGTCTTCAGAAAAAAGAAATGAGATCGAAGCCGATATTGCAGCGGCCTTCGAAAATGGTCCCGACCTAGCCATGGTGAACAGCGACAAGGGAATTACCAACCTTCACGTGCCTAGCGATGTGATCATTGATGCATCCATGCCTGCCATGATCCGTACATCGGGAGAGATGTGGAACCCGGCCGGACAATTGCAGGAAACCAAAGCGGTGATCCCCGATAGCAGCTATGCAGGTGTATATCATGAGGTATTCGAATTTTGTAAGACGCATGGGGCTTTTGATCCCACCACCATGGGTACTGTTCCCAACGTGGGACTGATGGCGCAGAAAGCCGAGGAATACGGTTCCCACGATAAAACCTTCGAGATCGCATCCAATGGAAAAGTGGCTGTGATCGATGATCAGGGTCGTACCGTGCTGGAACACGATGTGGAAGCGGGAGATATCTGGCGCATGTGTATGGTGAAAGACCTGCCCGTACAGGACTGGGTAAAGTTGGCCGTAAGCCGCGGAAGAGCGACCGGATGGCCCATCGTATTCTGGTTGGATGAAAACCGGGCACACGATGCGCAACTTATATCCAAGGTGAACGCATACCTTCCCGATCACAATACCGAAGGCCTGACCATTAAAATTCTCGCCCCGAGAGAGGCGACGGCCTACACACTTGGCCGAGTCAAGGAAGGCGAAAATACCATCTCGGTAACGGGTAACGTTCTAAGGGACTACCTTACCGACCTCTTCCCTATTCTCGAATTGGGTACTTCTGCGAAGATGCTTTCCATTGTTCCTTTGATGAATGGTGGCGGCCTGTTCGAAACCGGTGCCGGCGGATCGGCTCCAAAACACGTACAGCAATTCAATAGCGAAGGGCATCTGCGATGGGATTCGTTGGGTGAGTTTTTGGCCCTGGCCGTTTCCCTGGATCACCTGGGAGCCAATTTCGATAATCCTACGGCCATTGTCATGGGAGAAGCCCTGGACGATGCTACAGAAAAATTACTTGAGAACAGAAAGGGACCGTCAAGAAAAGTACACGAACTGGATAACCGAGGGAGCCATTTCTACCTGGCCATGTATTGGGCAGAGGCGCTGGCCAATCAGGATCAGGACGCCCAACTTAAAGCTCGATTCACCCCGGTGGCCGAAGCATTGGCCGCGAATGAAGCGCGCATCGTGGACGAACTCAACGCGGCTCAAGGCGATGCTGTAGACATTGACGGATACTACTTTCCGGACGATGCGTTGGCAGCGCAACAAATGAGACCGAGTACTACTTTTAACAACATCCTGGCCAATATCTAGTTGGCTAAACTTATGTTAAATGAAAGCCCTTCCGCGTGAAGGGCTTTTTTTATGGACCGTTTATCGTTATTTTTGAGAAAAACAGCCAAGCATTGAAACAGATTCTCTTCTTCTTTTTGTTCTTCGGAACCCTTCTCGCCTCTGCCCAAAATAAATACACGATCAATGGAACACTCACCGAAACAGACACCGGTGAAACGCTTATTGGGGTGAATGTGATCGTACCTGAACTGCAGACAGGTGCACTTACCAACGAATATGGATTCTATTCGCTCACCTTGCCCGAGGGCGAATACGAAGTGGTCTTTAGCGGACTGGGGTTCGCAACCAAGCGGATCACCTTGTTGCTGGATAGGGACATCACACAAAATGTATCACTGGCTTACGATGCCGAAGAATTGGAAGAAGTGGTCATTAGTGCTGATGTGGAACGAGCCAGTATCCGAGCTCCTCAAATGAGTGTGAACACCTTATCGACCAACACCATCAAGAGCATACCCGTACTATTGGGTGAGGCCGATGTGGTAAAATCATTACTCTTGCTTCCCGGAGTTTCCAATGCAGGAGAAGGTGCTTCAGGATTCAACGTGCGCGGAGGGGCCGTGGACCAAAACCTGATCTTACTGGACGAGGCGACTATCTTTAATTCGTCTCACTTGTTTGGGTTCTTTTCTGTGTTCAATCCAGACGCCATCAAAGATGTAAAGCTATTCAAAGGTGGT
>JBCCHR010000320.1:0-3983 GCA_039028655.1 Bacteroidota bacterium | reverse complement strand
CTCTTTGTCAGTGGAACACACCTGGATCAATGCCCCTGAGCGGCAAACAAGTCAGTAGACAGCATGACTAAAGGAAACCACCTTCTACCCAACTATTGGTTTCCCAGTCGATATCGATCGTCCATATCTTCACATGGTCCTGAGAAATACCATTCCAGGAGTCGTCCTGCAGGTAAACTATATACAAGGGTGCATCGTCCGGGTAATCTTCACCTAACAGGTGCGATGGCTCCGGGCTAAATACGGTATTTGGGTTACGAACCAATCCTGGTAGTGGAAAGCCCATGATCTGTGGGTTGGCACCACCATTCAACATCACGTCTCTTTCCAGTGCATAGGTCGTTTGTCCGGACTTGTTGGCAGTAAGCATATAAGCTTCAGGCCAGATCGCATAGTGTGGATAATCCGGGAACGAATTCAATGGGAAGTTATACAAGTGATACGAATCTGTCGGGTCGTTGGTCGTAGAAACTCCAATGATCAATGAGTCGGTACTAATTCTGAACTGGCTCAAGAACCAGCGATCGGCAAGACGGTCGTAGATAATGATCGGGTCGCCGTTTCCACCTCCAATAAAGGCTCCTAAACTCGTAGGACCTGCCAATAGCGCACCTTGCTTGTCGAAGATCTTGATAGAGATATTCACCGCAGTTACGTAGTGATTTGGACCTACTGCTCCTGTAGGATCTGGCGGAACAAATCCACCACTTTCAGAGATCGCGATCCCGTCGAAGTTTACTAACGGGTTAGAAGAATCTCTGTATGTAGGCTCTGTTTGCAACAAAGGATCAGGACCCACCGGTAGGGAGTTTTGATTGGTTCTTCCTGTGCTTCGCATGTTGTTGGGCACTTCGATCGCGTCCGTAGTGCTGCCTTCAAATTCTTCGATCGTAGGGAAATCACGCAGGGGAATGGTCTCTCCCAAATAGGTTCCTTCGGCAATGGAAACCGGAGGAAATTCAGTCTGTGCATAACTCAGGGGCGCAAAGACAAACCCCATAACAAGTAAAGTAAAAAGTTTTTTCATTGGTGTATTTTTTTGAATACTGCAAGATATTGATAAAATGGCAGAAACCTTGGCTATTCATCTAATATTTATCTAACAACGGCGACCCAATGGGTCGCCGTTACCAGATTTATGTTGCTTCAAAATTACTCAACGATAATTCGCGCCGTTTGATAGGAACGAGCCGTTTGACCTCCCACGCGAAGCAGGTAAACTCCACTTGGAGCGTTCCCCATATTGAGCTGAAGTTGATACACATCGTCTACTTTTGGGATCACTTTAAAGCCGAGTTGCTGTCCCAAAACGTTGTATACACCTACATACGCAAGTTCGTCATAATCAGTACGCAAGGTGATCTCGAACTGGTTGTTGTCTTTCGAAAGAACCACCAACTCACCATTGGAAATCGCCTGATCGTTCACACCTAGTTCACCAATGTTCGCGGTGTAATCTTCGGTTTCACCATACTGGGTCACCTCACAAGCGTCGGTTGGAACCGGTGCCTGCCAGTTACTCTTGGCGCGCATTCGGTGCTCTCCAACAGTAGCGTTTGCAGGCACAGTGAGTGTCACTGTTTCCGTATAGGTTCCGGCCGCCTGTCCCGGTGCGATCACAAAATTGGGTACCACCACCTCACTGGCTTCAAAGGTGAAGTTATCGTTGAAATCGATCCAAACCACCACGTTTTGATCACCATATCCGGTGGTAAAGGTGATATCGTAGGCGCCGCCCGGAGCAAGATTTGCAATTTGACTGGTAAAGTCGCCATAGCCCTCACATCCGGAAACGTTGTTGATCTCCTGCACGGCAACCAACTGGAATCCATCTCCAAACGAGCAGTCCATAGTAGGCTGACAAAGCAGGTTCTCGATCTCAACGGTGATCTCATCGTTGCTGGTTTCCTGGTCACCTGTTAACGAAGTGGTAATCACTACTTCGTAGGTTCCCAATGCGGTAAAGTCGCCTTGTGTGGCAAAGTCGAAGGTAACTTCTTCTTCGGAATTGATCGTGCCTGTAAAGGTCTCAACCACAGCAGCACCTCCATTGATCGTATACTGAACATCGAAGTTTGACTGCGGGCTGGCACCGAAGTTTCTGATCGACACCGAAATAGTTTCCATTCCTAAACCGGAACCGGTCACAGGAGCGAGCATTTCCAGCGGACCAACATCATCTGCCAGAAGGTGTGTTACATCCTTGGAAAAGGCATCGTTGCTGGTAAATTCGTCTCCGGCAAGATCGGTCGTTACCTCAATATTGTAGGTTTGTCCGGAATTGGAAAGGTCTACTGTTGCCGTAAAGGTATAGGTCTCTGTAGTATTTGGTGCAACCGAACCTACAAAGGTCTCAGTAGCGATCAGGTTTCCGTCCACTCGCAATTCCAAAGGAATGTTGGACTGTGAAGCCGAGCCGTAATTACGGATACTCACTTCAACCGTCTCTGCGTTGGTTAGAATCCCGTTGTTAGGCTGAGTAATATCGCTCACCCCTACATCGGCGGCAAATCCACCGCTCAGCGAGAACGAAGCAATTTGAGTTCTCCATTGGTTATTGGATGAGAAATAATCCGAAGTAAACCAGAACGTAAAGTTATCCGGATCGATGGTCATGTGCGAGTAGTCGCCATAACGGTTGCTATTGGTTCGCACTCCTGGTCCATCGATGATGATCTCCTCTGCAAGGGTCATCATTCCCAAAGGATCACCGTCGAATCGTCCGGTGTAGCGCAACGATGGTGCCAGCGTGGTACTACCTGTGGTGTACGCCAATGCAATATTTCCGGCGGCGTCGATACATCCACTACTCATTACACGGCTATGACCGTCGGCAATGGAGTACGTTCCCTCCTGGAAGATCTCCCAGTCGTTAACGCCATCATTTCTAAGCTCTACCCATCGAATTCCACCCGTGAGGTTTCCATCGATAAAGGTGTTGAAAGTGATCAGCCAAGTGTTGTGACTTCCGAAAGAACGATAGTTGGCTCCGAACGAGATGATACCACCATGGGCTGCCAATCTTTGGCTGGTTCCAGGCTGGAATAAGGCTCCGTTCCCGTTTCCGAATAGCTCTCCGGCATCGAAAGGATCGGTTGCAATTTCCAATGGTTGGGAAATGGTGGAATTACCAACATTATTCCAATCCATATCGATCTCCCAAATTTTTAAGTGATCGAAGGAAACGCCACCCCAGGCATCATCCTGAAGGTAAACGATATAACCTGGATCCGCAGGATCGATACTGGTTCCTAAAAGGTTTACTGCTCCAGGGCTCTTTACCTGGTTAGGGTTTACTACTACTTGTGGCAGGTTGAAGATAAGGATCTGCGGATCGCTTCCACCAGCTAGCATCACATCACGTTCCATAACAAAACCTTGTGTGCTTTGTCCGTTTAGGTTGACAGTACCATAGTACCCATCGTGCCATAGCCCGTATTTAGGATAGTCTGGGAAACCGCTAAAGGTATAGTCCCATACGTTGTAGGCACCGGTGGGGTCGTTCGTCTCTGAAACCCCAATGGAAAGGGAGTTACTTCCTGCTCCAAACTCACTTACCACCCAGCGGTCGGCCAGTTGGTCGTAGAGTACGATCGGGTCTCCGTTGTTGGATCCGTTTCCAAGGAAGCTCGATAAGCTTACAGGGCCCAACACCAGATTTCCTGTTTTGTCGAAGATCTTTACAATAGAGTTCACAGAGTGCAGGTAGTGGTTAGGACCCACTGCTCCTGTAGGATCTGGTGGGAAGAATCCCGATTCTGAAGCCGAAGCTCCGATAAAGTTTTGTTCCAACGGTTGCGCCACGATCCCTCCGGGTTCGGTTTGAAGGTTCTGAATAACCGTGGTGGTGTTATTGGGTTCCGGGGTAGTCGTTGAATTGTTTGGAACCGGCACCATGGTTTGATTTCTAGGATCATCAAAATCACCTGCTTCCAACGTTGGGAAGTCACGCAAGGGAATGGTTTTACCCTTATAGGTACCCG
>JBCCHR010000319.1:0-3998 GCA_039028655.1 Bacteroidota bacterium | reverse complement strand
TTCTTGGAGATTCACAAAAAGCAAGGCTTTGAACCGCATAAAATTACTATTATTGAGGAATTCTAAGAAATTAAATCTCATCAAAGGTTCTATGCGAAACAAGGTGTTTACAGGTTGGTTGTGGATCGCGCTTTTTGTTGTTTTTACTTCGGAAATAATTGCGCAGGATCGTTCTTCGTACAAACTGCTCTGGGAGATCGAACATAAGGATAGCGAAAAGAAGTCGTATTTGTTCGGGACCATACATCTGAAAGATAAAAGGGTATTTCAATTCAGTGATGCGGTGATACCCGCCATTCGGAATTCGGAATTGTTCGCACTTGAGGTGCATCCCGACTCCATTACCGACGGATATACCGAACGCTTGTTCGATACCGAGGTGGAGAATATCTATCGCCGAGTACTTTCTGAAGAAGAATACGACCGACTCGACCGGCGGTATCGGGAATTGCAGGGGGAACCACTAGACAGTGCCCTCTTTAAGAATCCTGTGATCATCGAATCTATCCTAACCGAAGAAGTCTCTAAAGGAGACGACAAACGCACTTTTTTAGACGGATACCTGTACGGGATCGCCTATTCGCTGAACAAGGACATCCGTGGACTGGAGCGCTTTGAAGACCAATTACCTGCCCTGGAAGATATTTCCGATGAAGAGATCAGGACCAACATTTTAAGCATTTTGGACTCTGAGGAAGGTGCCTATAACAGTCACCTGGAGGAAATGATCAAGCTTTACTATAAGGGTGATGTGGATGAGATCTACCTCCGTTCTGTTGGGCTGTTCACGATCGATCGTATCCTCAATGATCGAAATCACGTGATGGCGAACAGCATAGAAAAGGCCATGAAAACCGGATCCATCTTTTCGGCCGTGGGAGCGGCTCACCTGCCGGGAAACGAAGGTATTATCGAGATCTTACGACGCAAAGGATTTGTGGTAAACCCTGTGGAGGCTACGTTTGAGAACGACCTGGAAGAGTTTACAATTCAACCCAACCTGGAGAAATGGGTGGTGGATGAAAAAGAAGAAATGGGTTACCGGGTAATGACGCCTACAACGGCCGCGCCGCTGGACTATAATGAGGAGATCAAAGTTATGATGGCCACCGATGTTATTTTTGGTGGTGTGTTTGGCTATATGGCCATCGACTTACGCGGGCAGATCATGAATCCGGATTTCGACTACGTGGCCAATGTGATCGAACAGCAAACAGGAGGAATCGCTGAAAACCTGATCCGCCGAGATTCCTTTGAACGAGACGGAGTAGAGTTCACCGATCTTACCATGCTTACCGATGAAGGGCATGGCCGGATGATGCTGGCAGTAGCCAATCAGATCGTTTATAATTTTTTCGTGCAGCATGACCTGAACGAGTTGGATACGCCTTATGTCAATGCCTTTTTCGATTCAGTAATCATAAAAAAACCAACAGTGGCACCCACCACTTATGCGCCCATGCCCAAAGAAATGGGGGCGTTTACAGTGAGCATGCCGATCGATGTTAAGGATGCGTCCCGGGTGGTCGAAAATCCGCTTGGCTCCTCTTTCCCAGAGTACAGGCTCAAGATCTTTGTGGGCGAGGATAAGCAAAAAGAATTGGTGTACGTACTGCGGTACAACGATCAACCTTTGGGATATTATATGCAGAATCAGATGGAGAATGAGGTCTATTTTACCGAATACTTCAATGAGCGAGGAACGGTGATCGGTGATCCGGTCGAATTTACCATTGGTGATTACAAAGGCCTGGAATATGAATTGCTGCTCTCCGACCAATACCACACCCTGGCGCGTGTTTTTATGAGAGGGAACAGAACCTATGTAATGCTCACGCAGAGTACGGTTCCGGAGAAGAAGGTAACCAGATCCAATAATCTTTTCAATTCGTTCGAACTTACCCGGTACCAATCCATTCCAATCGACAGTATAGTTACGATCGACAATCGCTACTCCTTTGTCATGCCCAACGAGATCACCAAGGAGATCGACGCTTCGGGTTATACTTCGATCGAGTTTGACACTTCTACCACCTATATGGGCATCCAAGAGGGCACGGGTGGCGTGTACGGCCTTGTGCACAATGTGCTGAAGCCCTATTTCTACGCCACCAACTATGACGAGTTTTACGAAAATTATGTAGAGACCCTTATTGAAGAAGGCGATTCTCTTATCTATGACAGGAAGATAAAGATATCAGGTCAACCGGCACGCGACTTACTCATTCATAATAATCAAAGTGGTGTGCGGCAACGAATGAAACTCCTGTTGGACAACCAGCATATTCTGCTCATTCAGGCCTATGTGAACGAGGAGGAAATGGCACTGCCCGGGGTGGAAGCGTTTTTGAATTCTCTGGAGATCACACAGCGCAAGAGTACATTCGATCCTTTTACGCGCAAATCTGGTCGCCTTATGAAAGCTTTGCGTTCCAAAGATTCCCTGTCCTTCGTCCAAGCTAAGAATGCCCTTAATTACTACCAGTTTGAGGGCCGGGACGTGAAATCACTTGTAAAGGCACTGTCACATACCTTTCCGTACGATTCTGAATACAGCACTACCGAAGAGACCATCCTCGAGGTCCTGCTTTATATGGAAGACGACACTATCCTGGATGCGCTTTCTTCCTATTACAAGCAGTCCGATACGCCCTACGAGGATCGGGTTTTCATATTAACCTACCTGTTTGAGCACGATCATGCACAGACAGCGGAGACCTTTTTCGACCTCGTCGAGAATCATCCTCCGGCAAGGGTACCCAGTAGAAACTTTACCATCTTTCACGGTTTGATGGATTCCATTCCGCAGATCGTAACCTACCAGGACCGACTAAAAAAATTACTCGAAGTGGAAAACTATCGCGACGGGATTGTAGGTCTCTACGACTATGCCATTCGAACGGACAGCACGACACTCGAATCACTGCAACCTCTAGGTGGGGCCATTCGTTCGTATATGAAACAAGATGTATCGCGTTACCTGGACAGTTTACAACGGGAAACCACGCCTTTCCTCAATTACGGCCTCATGGACGACTATATCGCTATCCTGGAAAACACGAAGGACACCAGCGAATATGCCAACGAGATCATCAGGTTGATGTATACAGAAATTGAACCCGCTTCCTGGTTACAAACACGAGCATTGCTCATGGCCATCCGGTCGAGATTTGAGGTGGATCAGGAAATCCTGAACTTAAAGATGGAAGATCTCTATTCGCGATACGAAGTGATGGAAAGCCTGAATAAGAACGATCAGGGCGACCAAATCCCCAAGCAGTATCTCGAGCCGGAAGCGTTTTCCAAGCTATCGTTGTACAATGGCGTGGGAGAAGAGTACGGTTATCCCGATGTGATCGAAACCTTGGGTACTTTCACACACCAAAATGTGAAATACATTGCCTTTGGCTTTGGCTACAATAGTGAGGAGAATGAGCGCAGGTATCTGGGGGTAAGTGCCTTTCAAGAGTGCAAACTCGATAAATTGCAACCCAATGCCGTCTACTGGACCGGGAAAGAACTTCAAGCCGAGTGGGAATTTCAGGCCATTCAATTGCTCGATGAGCAAAAAAGTAATTGATCGCTAGTCGATGGCTGTTAGAAAGTTGGAAACTGCATGCTCTATTTGAGTGCTAAGGTCAGCGTTACTTACCTTTTTTTCTTCAGCTGAATAATTATCGCCAAAGGAAGGAAAATTCACTCCATCCAATACTTCTCCGCCATATCGTGGTAACACCCCTTTGGTGTACTCATAGGCCGAAAGGGCACCGCGTTTACCGGGAGAAGCACTCATCAAAAGGACCTTTTTCCCTTCCAGGAATTTGTATTCGATCCTACTCAACCAGTCCAACACGTTTTTAAAAAAGGCCGAAATCGAACCATTGTGCTCATTGACGGAGATCATCAATCCATCGCAAGATTTCACTTTATCCAATAGTTCCGCGAGGGCATCGGGATACCCTTGTTCCCGCTCCAGGTCTTCACCAAATAAGGGCAAT
>JBCCHR010000318.1:0-4000 GCA_039028655.1 Bacteroidota bacterium | reverse complement strand
TTTGATGTTTTTTTTGGTTTTTCGTTTTCTGGAGATCTGATCATGTCCAGCGCCACAATGCGTAGCTATGAAATTGTGTACAATTTCAACAATGACCTGGGAGGGCTTATTTTCTTTGCTGAAAACCAGAAGGAAAGTGGAAAGAAGATGATCTGCGACGAAGCGGATACGAAAGGACATGTGAGTTACCCTACTTCCGTAAGCGGTGCGAGGGCATGTTTTAGCAATGTGTTTAAGAATCCGAGAACGGGTGAACGGTTGAAGGCGGGGAGTTCCCTGCTGCAGATCGAGCATAAGGGCGACCTGTTTATGTTGCTGCTTGTGGCCGGGGAGAATTACAACTCCGCCAAGCATGAGCGGATCATTAAGGCCATGGCGCGTTCCTTGCGCATGGAAGGCGTAAAGGAACTGCCAAAGATCACCATCACTAAATGCAAGGACAACAGCACCATGCAACTTGCCAAGGGGATTCCGGCCACCTGGACGATCCTTGATCGCTCGAGAAAGGTGGTGATGTGGCAGCAACCACATCTCGCGAGGGATGCCGAAATTGGTGATGCTGTTTCTAACTACTACGCGGTCATTCTCAAGGCAATGAAAGGATACAAAGATGGCAGACAGCTTTTGAAGTTGTCCAGGGAGGTCGTGGTCGACAAGGACGTTCGTAAGGCCCTGGCTACTGCCGGAGGCTGGGCCCTGGAACAAAAAATGAAACGGGTCGATTTTATTCCGGTCGAGATCGAGGAATACTCTGATGTAGAGATCGACGGGATCTATACCACCGCTGCGATCTTCTATATGGATGCCTTAAAAGGGGCCAGCGCGGGGGTGAGCGCTCTGGCGAGGAAGATCAACAAAATGTCTTTGAAACTCTATTGGGAGATCCCTGTGATCACGATCCATGCAGAATGCATTCCGCAAATGGTGTGTAAAAATGGAAAATGGGTACCGGACTACGAGAACCTGGTATATCGCGAAATTAGCCGAACCAAGGGAAAACTCACTTCACCCAACAAGGATTTCATGACGCTCAGGCAGGTGGAACGCGATCTGGACCGGTACTTCAAAGTTGCATTGGAAAAGGCAGAAAGTGCCGAACGAGACTATAAGATCGCCAGCCAACGCTGTGTCGATGCCCGTGGCATGTTGTACGATATCGATTTTCCGGTTCACATCGACAAGTGTCCTGTTTTGGAAAACGCTATCCAGCAGTTGCAGTATGAAATATTGGTTTCCGAAGAGATCCAAAAAGTGCGAAAAGCGGAGTACCAGCGATGGCTCACAGTGTTGAAACCGGCGGAGATCCAAAAGCACAAGGATCGCATTGCAGAGCTGAATGCCGACATTGAGGTGATGGACGTGGAACTGGTAAAATTGCGCCGATTGAGAGATGGGCATATTTCCAATGGACAACCGGGACCGGCCAACGAGCTTACTTTGCGTATTAAGTTCCTGGAAGAAGATCGGGCCCTGTTGGTCGCCATGAGAAGACAAAGTCAAGACACCTGGACGGAGCTTTCCCGAGGGAAAAGGGAAACGGCCATGACCGTCGAATTACAGGAAATATCTACGCAACTAAGTTCGCTTAAAAAACAAAAGGCCAAAAAGAAGGAGGAATTGGCGATCTGCGTTAAAGACTACGACAAAATTCGATAGTGCTTCACTATTATCGGAAGGCCAACACCATTGGTCGGGAAAGGGGGAAAGGGTTCCCCCTTTTTTTTATGCTGAAAAGATTGCCGCTGCAAAACAGGGCAAAAGCTTGTCTATTTGGGCGGTCGCTGCCACATGATGTTGAAGATCTTCCAGCGGCCATCCACCTTGCTCAGGTGCATGAAATCGATGCCCCATTCGGCTGTGAGCTTGGCCGAAGCAGTCTTGTCGTGTACTTCGTAGATGTCTATGATCTTCGGACTTGATTCACTGGTCCGACTTCCGTCTCTGTTCCAGCTACCGGAGAGTTTGTACAGCTGGTCATAGGTCATTGGAACATTATCATATTTTTTGCCTTCCCATTCGTAGTACCCGATCTTTCTCAAGGTGGTATCCACGCTGCGTTCGATGCGGCTGGGATCGGCGTTATAGAGTGCCATCACATAATCTTCAACGGCGGCATAAACCATATCGTGGTCGGTTTTTACTTCGGAATCTTGCCCCATGGAGGTGATGGGCGCACACAGCATCCAAAATAAAGTGATGACTGTGGGAAGGGTAACGGAAGGACGTAACTGTTTCATGTGCAGGAGATTTTCAGAAATAAAAATACAAAATATTGCATCTCCTTTCACGAGTTAACATTTTTTTACCAATGCCTCCTGATTGGCGCAGTTTGATCAAAACAAATTTTCCGTACCTTCGAAGGGATGCCTTATTGGTTGCACATAGTAATTTGGGTGGTAGCAATTTATGTGGTGATCAGCGTGCTGCTGTATTACCTACAGGACTACTTTCTTTTCAAACCCGAAAAATTGCCCAAAGAGTTCCAATTCTATTACGAGAACCAGGAAGCCGAAGAGTACAATATTGAAACTCGTGATGGTGCGGTGATCAACGGACTCCATTTCAAGACCAAGAATCCCCGTGGTGTGGTGCTGTACCTAAAAGGAAATTCAAAAAGCATCAAAGGTTGGGGAAAATTCGCAGTAGACTTTACACGCCACCAATACGACGTGATCATGATCGATTATCGCGGATTTGGAAAGAGCACCGGACGACGGTCGCAAAAGGCTCTGAAACATGACCTACAGTACATTTACAACAAGATTCGCGAAAGGGTGCGGGAAGAGTTCATCATCCTTTACGGGCGTTCGATGGGATCAGGATTTGCTACCAAGTTGGCGTCGACCAACAACCCCAAGATGCTTATCCTGGACGCACCTTATTACAGCCTTACCAAGGTAACTAAGCGTTATGCCCCGTTCATGCCCTTGTCGCTCATCATCAAGTTTCCCATGCCAACGTACAAGTGGATCAAGTATGTAAATTGTCCTATTCATATCATCCACGGTACCAACGACCAACTCATACCGTTCAAAAGCAGTGTGAAGTTGTCTAAAGTTAATCCGGAACGCACCAGACTTTGGCCGGTTATTGATGGAGGGCATAAGAACTTGAATACGTTTGAAAGCTATCACCAGATACTGGGCGAGATCTTCCATTATAAAAAGGCAGAAATCGACCTGGACACCACGAGTTATAAAGTAAAACACACCGCCAAAAAGACCTAATGAAACGTTTCAAAAGAGCCGTGATCGCCATACTTGCGGCCTACTTGTTTATTTCTGTTGCTATGTATCTATTTCAGGAAAAGCTCATTTTTTTACCAACACAATTACCGCAGGAGTACGTTTACGATTTTGGTCGGCGCTATGAAGAGCTCTTCGTCGACACCCAGGATGGTGCACGGTTAAATGCCTTGCACTTTCCGGTGGACAATGCCAAAGGATTGATCCTCTATTTTCATGGTAACGCGGGAGACTTGTCGCGATGGGGTGAGGTGGTTGGCTATTTTGAGCAGTTTGGCTACGAGGTGCTGGTTATGGACTATCGTACCTATGGCAAGAGTACCGGCAAGTTGGGGGAGGAGGAACTTTATTCAGACGCCATCTTGATGTACGACAAGGCTACCGAGTATTTTCCGGAAGAACAAATCGCGATCTACGGGCGTTCCCTGGGGACCACATTTGCGACCTATGTGGCCGCACATCGCGATCCCAGCCAACTCATCCTGGAAGCTCCTTTTTATAGTTTGGAACATGTGGCGAGCAAGCGTTATTGGTTTTTGCCGGTGAAACCGTTGTTGCGATATCGGTTTCCCACCCATGAGTATTTAACCCATGTTTCCTGCCCGGTTACATTACTACACGGCACCAACGACGGGGTGGTTCCTTATGCCAACAGCCAACGCTTATTCGATTCTATGGCACAACCGCAATTAGAATTAATAACTATTGAGGACGGTGGGCACAACGATCTGGTCAATTTTGAAGCGTATCGCAAG
>JBCCHR010000317.1:0-4019 GCA_039028655.1 Bacteroidota bacterium | reverse complement strand
TTGGAGTGCCAAAAGTATCGTTGCGGCCTTTGAATTGCTAATGCCCGAGCTTTATTCTTTGTTCAGTGAGGGAATGTCGGCCTTTAATACTTCAGAAGAAAAACCATTCATCGCCAAAAATTATGAACGCGCCGAAAACATTTCCATAGATTACGGTATTTTGGAAAAGGCGAACAATGTTTACGTAAAAAAGGCTACATTCGATTGGAACGACCTGGGGACCTGGGGTGCCCTTTATGATAAGTTGAATAAAGACGGTCAGGATAATGCGCTGGTAAGAGCACGAGCTCATGGCTCTGAGGCGGAGGGAAATATGATCTTTACCTCGACGGAGAAGCTCGTCGTGGTCGATGGACTTAAAGACTATATTATTGTAGACAAAGGAGACGTTTTAATGATCTATCCCAAATCCAAAGAGCAGGAAATCAAGTTGCTTCGTGAAAATGTGGTCGAAGCGCATGGAAAAAAGTATAGCTAATGATGAACACACCGGAGAATAACGACAAGGAGATCGAACAGAACAAGCAAGCTGTTGCCAAGGATGCAAAGGGGTTATTGCAGAGCTTGAAGACCTTTTTTGTGGAGTTGCTCGACTTTCGGGCCGATACCGATCGGGACAATACCATCGAAGCCATCAAGAATGACATTCCCTTCAAGGGTGCGACGGCATGGATCCTGATATGCTCGATCTTTGTGGCATCGGTTGGACTCAACGCCAATTCCACAGCCGTGGTGATTGGAGCGATGTTGATCTCTCCGCTTATGGGACCGATCCTGGGTATCGGGATGTCTATTGCCATTAACGATATCTTTACCCTGCGGAAGTCGCTGGTAAATTTTGGCGTTATGGTACTGCTCAGTGTGCTTACGGCATTTCTTTTCTTTCTGGTCTTTCCGTTAAGAGAGGAATCCTCTGAATTGTTGGCGCGCACCCAGCCGGATATTCGAGACGTACTTATTGCATTTTTCGGTGGTCTGGCACTCATAATTGCCCGAACCAAGAAAGGTACCATTGCCAGTGTGATCTTTGGTGTGGCGATCGCCACTGCACTGATGCCTCCTTTATGTACCGTGGGATACGGTTTGGCGGAAGCCTTACTCGACAATTCGAAAGGACTGAACTTTGCCACGGGAGCCATGTATCTGTTCATCATAAACAGTATATTTATCGCCCTGGCGACCTATTTGGTGCTCAAAGTGTTGCGTTTTCCTATGCTGAAATACGCCAACTCCAAACGACGAAAGAACATCGCCCGCATGGCGTCCTTCCTGGCGCTACTGGTCATGATCCCGGCCGGTTTTACCTTTTACCGGGTATTGAAGGAAAGTACTTTTGAGAATGCGGCCAAGCGATTTATCGAGACCGAACTCAATGCGCTACCCAATGCCGCATACATCAAGCGATATGCGACCTACGATTTCAATGCGGGTGATATTTCCACCATTGAGCTTACCTCCTTTGGAGGCGACCAGATCCCGGCCTCTACCATGGATGTTTTGAAAGGCCGCATGCAAACGTACAGCTCACTTCAGAATACAAAATTATTACTCAATCAAAGTGCCCGTGACAACAGTTTCGAGGATGAGGTACGTTATATGGAAGAGCTCCGATCCCGGGATTCGCTCGACCTGCTCTCCAAGGATCAGAAGATCATTTTCCTCGAAGAGAAGGTGGCACAACTTAGCCAGCTGGAAAAGGATCAGATCCCGTTCCAGGATCTGTGTGATGAAGCAACGATCAATTACGAGAATTTACAAGGATTAAGCTACTCCAAGACGCTGGTTTCCGATTTCCAGAAGATCGACACCTTGAGTATGTTTACCGCGAAATGGGCCGATACCGTACCTCAGAATGTCATTCAAAAAGACAAGGCGCGGTTGTATCAATGGCTTAAATTTAAGCTGAAGGTAGATACGTTGGTGGTGCAGTAGCCTAGTTTTCCTTTCGTTGGATGTCCCGGATCTTCTTGAAGAGGTCCGACGAATACACAAAATCGGTCACCGCCTGGTTGTCTGTTTTGAAGATCTCTGTATTATCTCCCTGCCAGGCTAGGTTCCCCAATTTTAAGAATACGATATTCTCACCAATCTCCATGACCGAGTTCATGTCGTGAGTATTAATAACTGTGGTAATATTGTATTCGCGGGTGATCTCCTGGATGAGGTTGTCAATGAGGATGGCCGTTCCCGGATCCAATCCCGAATTGGGCTCATCACAAAACAAATAATCCGGGTTATTCACAATGGCCCTGGCGATGGCCACCCTTTTTTGCATCCCTCCGGAAATCTCAGAAGGATACTTGGTATTTACACCTTCCAGATTGACCCGTGCCAATACTTCGTTCACCCGGTCCACCATCTCCGACTTCGACTTCTTGGAGAACATTCGAAGTGGGAACATGACATTTTCTTCGACATTGAGGGAATCGAACAGGGCCCCTCCTTGGAAAACCATCCCCATGTTCGTACGTAGGTTGCTCTTTTCGTCGTCGTTCATATCTTGGATGGCCTTGTCTTCGAAAAATATCTTCCCCTGTTCCGGTTCGAAAAGGCCAAGCAGGCATTTCAGGAATACCGTCTTACCGCTACCACTTTGTCCTATGATGAGGTTGGTTTTACCTCGCTCGAAGACGGTAGATATGCCCTTGAGCACGTGGTGCTCGCCAAAACTCTTATGTATGTCTTCTACGCGTATCATTAGCCAAGCAATAAGGAGGTGATGATAAAATTGGTGAGGATGATCAATACACTGGTCCACACAAACGAATTGGTACTGGCCTTACCCACTTCCAGGGCGCCACCCTTCATATAGAACCCCTGCCAGGAAGGAACTGTGGCGAGGATAAAAGCAAACACGAAGGTTTTGATAAAGGCGTACACTACGTGAAACGTAATGAAATCGATCTGGAGTCCGCGTATGAATGCCTCGGAAGTACTATACCCACCATAGACCCCGGCCACCCAGCCTCCAACAATACCCAAAAACATGGCGATGGCAATGACGAAAGGATAGAAGAATAAGGCTATGATCTTGGGAAATACGAGGTAATTAAGGGAATTGATCCCCATTACCTCCAAGGCGTCGATCTGCTCTGTGACCCGCATCGAACCAATACTGGACGTAATGAAGGACCCCATTTTTCCCGCCATAATGATCGAGATAAAGGTGGGGGCAAACTCAAGGATGATCGACTGTCGTGTTGCAAATCCCACCAGGTAATCAGGGATTAAGGGATTGTCGATGTTCAAGGCGGTTTGTATGGCTACAACACCTCCCACGAAGAAGGAGATAAAGGCCACGATCCCGAGAGAATTGATCACCAATTCGTCCACTTCCTTATAGATCAGTTCACGCAACACCGAAGTTTTAGTAGGTCTGCTAAAAACGGTGCGCAGCATCAGGAAATAAGAACCAATATCTTCGAGGTATTTCATCTACGAGAATCTAGGGCTAAAGTAACAAAATTCGGCGGGCTTTCTTCAGAATTAAAAAGTAGTATGCTTACTCCTTGGTAAGCAACGCCATCATATGGTGATAGATCTCGGTGTTCTCATAAATTCCTCCAAAACGTTCCGCTCCGGGTCCGTAGGCAAAGACCGGAACCATGGTAGCTGAATGCCCGGTAGTAGAGAAAGTTCCCTCGATCTTATTGTAGTTGCCCTCCTCCGATGCAAGCGTGAACCCACCGGTCTCGTGGTCGGCTGTGACGATTACCAGCGTCTCTCCATCCCGCTTGGCAAACTCCAATGCGGCACCAATGGCCTTATTAAAATCGATCAGTTCGGTAATCACATACTCAGTCTCATTGCTAATGCCTTCTATGAGAGGTATTGCTAGAAAGGAGCTCGATACTCGACTGCATTTCAATGGGAGGGTTGACAGCGATCACCTTGTCGATAAGAGTATGTGCAGCGTCTCCCCTCTCTCCTGCGGCCTTGAGAACAATGTTCCCTCCTAAAGAGAAGCCCATAAGCTCTATAGGAGAGTGAGGAGCATCTCTTTTGATCTCTTTTAGAGC
>JBCCHR010000316.1:0-4022 GCA_039028655.1 Bacteroidota bacterium | reverse complement strand
GTTCGGCATCGTCGAATTCGATCAGATCGTGCTTTTGGTGGCGGAACGAGACGGCCCGTACATGGTCGCATACAAAGACAACGTACTTGAAAGTCAGCAAAAAGAAAAAGTAATCGATAGCCCCTATTCCTCGGTAAAATCTGTGGTTTGGGAGATCGTTCTGGGTTACTTGTTCGTTGAGAACAAAAGTTACCACGACAAAAGGAGTTTTTTAAGGCATCTTATCCAGAAATTGGCAGCCAAATACAATCTGGAATTTGAACTTCTGCTTGATACACTCACAAAAGTGGTACGGGACAATCCCCAGATGCAACAGCGTAAGGCCGAATTCAGCAGTTTGATCACCGATTTGTCTGTCGCCCCCAAACCAACCATGGCATCGCCGCCAGAAACCGACAGCGACGAACGGGAGCCCCTGCAATGGATGGCAGACTTTACCTATTACCTCGTTCATGGGATGTTCAAAGCAGCGGCCATGAGTCGTTCCAGGAGCTTGTTCAATCAGGAGTTCCTAAGAAAGTACCGATCGCCGGATCCAACCTTTCGCCATCAGTTGGACATCTGGTTGCAAGACCCCAAAAAACGTCGTCGAATGCTGGCAATCACCGACGAAGTGAGTATCAATGAAATTGCCAATAAAAGCGAGATTGCATCGGTGAAAATGGTTCGGTCCTTCCTGGATTCGTTGGAAAACACCAAGGCATCCCTTTCGGAAGTATCCAAACAATTCATAGAGGAAATAAGCGAAAACCGGGGGCAATTGGTTTTCAAGCTTCCCATGAGCGATCACTTTTCAGAAAAAAAACAATTGATGGTTTTACTTCGGAATTTATTGGTGATCGTCCCGCAACGAGAGGATACAATCATCCAGTTCCTGATAGAAGCCAAGCCCCAACTCCCCGAACGATATCGAACCGGCATCGCCGAGTTTCTAATGTCCTTTTACCAAAATATGGGCGAAGCGGTGCTACACGACATCGGAATGGAGATTAGCAGATATCTCCTGGCCAACCCAAGGTCCTATTGGAGCGAATGGCTTCGTGAAAAAATGAGCGGTTGGTCCCGTGTAACCAAGCTACCTCCTGGGAAGGTCCTCGCTTATGTGGGAAAAATTTTGAAAGAAACTAAGGCGCCAACTGCCGTACGTCAATTTGTTAGCGACGTGGTGAACACTCCTTTCACCAACCAGACGCAGCCAGAGAGCCCTGCCTATGTCGAACTTTCGAAACGTCGCCAAAACGAAGTGCTCTATTTGCTTGAGCATGGCACATTACCATGGTGGATCGACCCCAATGCTTTTTGGAACAATTTTGAGCAGGCATATCAGGAACTTTGGAGCTCCAACCGACGAAATATCCTGCTTGGGTCCCTTAAAAAATACAAGACCGCCAAAACCGTTGTGCCCTACCTGAATGCCAAACAATATAGCCAGATGCTACACGCGATACGTGGAGCCGAAGGATCGGATCAGGTAGCGTTTTTAAGCGCCTTTCAAGCGTATGTAATGGACTATATGGTGCCGCTTGGTGCCATATCCCGCCAGCAACATCTCGAGCTTTCCGCCAGGATCTTTTCGGTTGTTTCCGAAAACAACAAGACGCTCACCTGGACGCGTTTGGTTGACCATTTACGATCCTGGGATGGAATGGCAACCATCGAACGCAACTCGAGCTTTACACAGGCCTTCGATTCCTTGCTGCAGAGAATGGTGCATTCCATCCATCAAACGGAAGCCGTTACCTTGTTGGTAAATTGGCGCAAGAACTTGCCGGCCCATGCGCGAACCATACGAGCGAAGTCGGGTAGCACCACTGGTTTGAAGGAATTCCTAATACCGCTCGTCAACCATCCTACCTTGTTGGACGATGCCAACCAACTACTGGGTGAACTTCTAAAGATGATCTTAGCAAGACCGGAAAGTTTTGACCGATTGTTGCGAAGTGAGCAAGCGAGAAAAAGTATGGTGGAGGAACTAACCTATGACGATCTGTCTACGTTGATCGATGCCAAGCTAAATAGCGGTCAAAAAGAGTCGTTTCAGCAGGTAGCCCAGCACTTGCAGCGTTACGAGGCCTACTTCTCCAAACAAGAATATATACAGGTCCGTCAACTCATTCAGGAACGCTTGTTATTGCAATTGGGGATGAGCAATATCCGAAACTGGGGAGTAAAGGAGTGGAGCGTCCTGCTCTATCATAGTGTGAACAAGGTGATCGGTGCCAACAGACATCGAAATATCCTGGAACGATTGAATGAAAAGCTAACGTACGAAGTAAAGAGCCTGCCCAACAGAAAGCTGCGTTTCATCGCTCAATTGAATGAACTGGTAGATGAGACCTCCGGGCAAGTACTTGCCGAAACTAAGGAACTTTTTCAAAAGATGGTGGAACAGCGGGAAACTGAAATTCCCGAAGTACAAACAGCACGTGCCAGGCATTTCGAACACTTGTCCAGTGAAATGGACAGTCGGCAGCGTCAACATTATCATCAGTTGAGACATTTTCTCAACTCGTTTAAAGATCGTATTTCGGTACAGCAATTGAATAAGGTAAAGCAATTGATGGCAGCCTTACTGGAGCATCACATCCATCGATCTTCGCTTCGTAATCTCCGGATCGACGACTGGGGAGCCTTGGTATTTTTTGCCATGGAAGAAGTTCTGGGCACCAAGGAACACCAAGAATTTCTTTCAACGATCTATCGAGAGAAACAATCGGAATACGCACTTAACGGTCTGGAAGGAACCGCCATGGAACGCGTTATACACGTACTGGCAATATCGTCTTCAGAAGAAGAAAAAAAGAAAGCGAAAACGCGCTTCGAGAGTACGAAAGAACAGGTGGACGTTCGAAAACAGCTGAGCGAGTCCAAATGGATGGAACACGACGACCAACAGATACGATCGGCCCTCCATGGTTCCCAGGTAAGCTATTACGATCAAGCCATTTCCTATATCAATAGTTTTAGATCCTTTATTTCTCAACAGGACTACCGGTCCATCCGCAAACTGGTCTCGAGATATCTATTACTAAAACTACGTGATGGTAACCTGGCTGTGTGGGGAATGAAAGATTGGGGGCACTTGTTATTTCATAGTATGAATGAGGTAATTGGTATGACCCGAAATCAGGAAATTCGCGACAAGCTGCATGAACAGCTCAATATTGAAACCGAGATCGAGCTCAATCAGAATCAGCTTCTGGTGAACGAACTTACTGAACTAGCCACTACCCTTCCAAAGATTGAAACCGCTTCACCTCCTCAAGAAGAACAACCGTATCGAAAACTGGGAGAGCGCACTTCTCGCGAATACCACGATCCTATTTTTGTAAACCACGCGGGTCTTATCCTGTTGGCTCCATATCTGGCCATGCTATTTGAACGTTGCGACCTGATGAAGGCGTCCAAATTTCATGACGAAGCCAGCAAATACAAAGCAGTACAACTGCTATCGTATGCTGCTACAGGAGCCATGGGGGACGAAGAACACGACCTGGCCATCAATAAGGTGCTATGCGGTCTCAGCGTGATGGCACCGTTGGGACGAGTGGAGCCATTACTTCCTGCTGAGATTGAAACTGTGGATGGCATGCTCAAGGCGGTCACCCAGCAATGGTCCCCCTTGAAAGAGACATCGATCGATTCGTTGCGGGAAACTTTTTTACAGCGACCCGGAAAGTTGGTAGAGGAGGAAAGCTTTTTCCTTAAGGTGGAACAGCGGTCTTTCGACTGCTCACTCCAATAATTGATGTTTCAATACACTGCCATAGATATCATCTTTGACTTTGTTTTGAGTGAGCCTGGATTCAATAAGGGTCAAGCCTAAGTGTCAGCTCATAACTAGATAATAAGATCATCCTTATACTGGAGACCATTCAAGCAAAAAAAATAGTTTTAGAGGACAGCAGACCTGGTAGAGTTGCATACACAGAGACATAAAAGTACCTGTTGACATAGTCGGAGCAGGTAGCACCATTCTCACAAGGGTTACTGGAACATTCGTCAAGATCATTCTGACAGTG
>JBCCHR010000315.1:0-4029 GCA_039028655.1 Bacteroidota bacterium | reverse complement strand
TACTTTGCGGCTTCTTCTGTATCGCTCAAACCGTCAAAACCGATATCCTGGTTGGTTCGCTCCTGTCCTGTGGTGTTGAAGGTGTAGATCAACGACTGGTTGCTGGGTACCTTACCCCATTCCGTAGAAATTGTATTAAAGTCGCTTCCGTCTTCAGGAAGACCATTCTCATATTGCTTTCGACCGTCTTTCAAAACGTCCTCGGAAATGTTTCCAAGGTTAAACGTTAACGTTCCTCCGGGGTTGGTTGCGTTTTCCGGATAGATAAACGGATCCATCAACCAAAACTGGATGTATTCTACGTTGGAACGCTCAAAATCTGTTGTAGTAAGTTGTCTGGAAATACCTCCAAAACGTGTTTCCGGGTTAGGAAGTGTATTTCCTCCAGCGGCCACGGGGTTGTAGTTATATTCCCCTCGAACAGTGGGGTAATAGGCGAGGTCAAGAGTAAACAATGCCTGTGTTTGTCCCTGGATAATATCCTGATCCGGGAAGATCTCGTCACGGAACACCCTACGCGTAAAGGGAGATGACAGATCCTCGTCGTTAATTCCTTCCGGGCGCTGAGAGCTGTAGAACACCGGGTCGATGGTGTACCACGCCAACTTCGCTCGATTGTAGTTGTATGCCAGATCGTTGTTGGCCAATTCACCTCCAAACCCAATAGGAGTACTGGAAAGCGACCAAGTGAGTGGCGAACTGATATCTACTGCTGTTTGAGCTGCTTCAAAGTCGTCTACATAGGCGGTAACTTTTCCTTCGAAATCGGAGATTCGAGGTGCTCCGGGAAGGAGGTAGGCAAATTCCCCTCTCAGGGAGATATTGGATTCTACATCAGTGTCGATGTTGGGTAATTTGTTCACCAATCTTGTTAGGAAGGGCACTTCTGTCGAATAATTGGCATTGAACCCGAACATGGTGTTGTTAATGGGTTCATTCTGAAACGCCGATTTCTGGGTCAGGGGTCGCTCGTTGAGGTTGAGGAAGGTACCCCCGATCTGGAACTGATCGGTAAACTTGTGTTGTACGTCTACTCCCGTGAAGCGCTTTGTTTGCTGTCCGAATAGCGTATTGTTTTCCGTAGAAATATTAATGGGCGTATTCGAATTGAGAAGCGCCGGATCCAGGATCTGCACCCTACCCAATTGGTAGTTTACCGTATAATCCACTCCTTCTACCAGCGTACGTCCCCCGGCGGTTACGGTTACCGATCCCTGAGGAATATTGAACGCCCCGATAGGGATACCATCGGCTCCGGTGGATTTGTAGGATCCGCGTAACTGGAACTTATTCTTGTCACTTTCTTCCTGCTCGGCCTGTATCTTTGTGGTGCGATACATAGAACGGAACACGTATTTCTGTTGGTTGGCGTTGTACGTGATAGGCACGTCGTAGATCTGCGGTTCGCCATTGGGTGGGTTGTCCAGTTTTAACTGATTAAATATGTACTCACCAAAAGGCTCCACACTGGTAAAAATGATCCTACCATTCTGCTGATCCACCGTGATCCCAGGATAAAAGTCGAAGAACCCATCACCCCCTTGCTGCGGGTCGTTGTTGAAGTTAAGATTATCGAGGTTGAAGACACGCAACAGCGTAGCATCATTGATATCTACAGGATCGAGATCTCCAGCCTGAGGCTCTGGGAATGGCGTCCCTGCTAAGGGCGTGATATAGTTCAATGGAGACGGATCGATGTAGAGAATGTTCATCCTAAAATCCTCCTGCTCCAATTGGAAGGCGCCGATAGGATAGATGTTTTTCATCATGATGTCCCAAACCGGCTCGTTTACATTGGTGATGTTGGATTTAAGCAGCTTTACGATCAAACTCTGAGAGATTCCGGTCTCGCCTTCTCCTCCCTGGCCTCCTTGTCCGCCCTGACCGCCTTGGCCACCCTGGCCAACGCCTCCTTGTCCGTTGTTAAATTCTCCTGTATTGGCTTCCACACCGTCCGTGGAGAATTCCCCTACCTGGTATACCTGGCCATTTACCGTAAACTGAAAGGCTACCCCTAACACCTCATCGTTGTTCAAACGCTGGTTGAGGGAGATGTATCCTAATTGGGAGTTAAGCTGGTATTCATTAGGTTGCAATCGACGTGCGTTTTCGAGGGTAACATAGTCGGTACCATCGGTTACCGGTACGCCACTGAAACCTTGTTGTACGGTTGCGATATCACGAATCGCATCGTTGAGCACGGTTTGTACGCCAGGATTATCAATTCCGAAGGGATTAAAATCGTTATTACTGTTATCCGGGAACGAATTCTTTGGGCGATTAATAAACCCTCCCGGCACCACGTTCAAACCAATATTGGTTGGATCGGCCTCTCCAATATCCTGGAGTGCGATCACGTTTCGAACGTCGTTGGTGGTATTGTTCCGGTTGGTGATCCACACCTCGGCCCGTGTAATTTGAACATTGGAGTTGATAAATGGATACTGCGCCAATACCCGATCGTAATTGTCCCTGAAATAGTGGGCGAGGAAAAAGTGTCGGTTCTCGTCGTAGTCCAGAGCAAATAGCTCGAAATCGGTGATGGTAGCACCACCTTCAGCAACCACCGAACGGGTTTCCGATTGCTGTTCAGAAAACACCCCAGTAATCGTGGTTCTACCAAATTGCAGTTGTGTTTTTACACCGAATAGACTCTGCGCTCCCTGAATAAGGCTACTATTAAGCGGCATATTCACGTTACCAACTTCGATCTTTTGAATGATATCGTCCTCAGTGGGCGTGTATTCCAACTTGATGACATTCTGAAAGTCGAAGGTAGACTGGGTGTCGTAGTTGGCCGTTACCTGAAGTCGCTCCCCTACTTTACCCAATAAGCTTAAACTGATGCGCTGGTCGAAATCGAAGGACAGATTACTTCGGTTTCTGGGCGAGAATGCCGGGTTGTCCTGCTTGGTGAACAAGATACCGAGATCCATTTCCACAGTACCCTGAGGGATCACTTCAATGGTGTTCCCACCAAAAACGGTTTCGAAGAAACTGGAATTCACATAGAAGGTGGGCAGTAAGTTCTTCTGAGCCTCTTCCGAGCCTTCTTTCCTTCCATCGGCTGCGTCGATCTTCTCCTTGAAATAGGCTTTCATTTGCTCTTTGAGCACCAGTTCCTGGTATTCTTCGGCAGTAAGGATGATAGGATAGGAGATATCGAAATCTCCAAGTGTACGCGTAAGAATATAACGATCCGTTATCGGGTCGTAAGTATACAGGTCTTGTATGCTAGTAGGCGTTGGAAGGTCCATTCGCCCCATCGAAGACCCTGTGGCAGTAGTATCCTGTGAGAAGACCGTAGTGGTCCCCAGTAGAAGTACTCCCAAAAATATAAGTTTAGCTACGCTATTTTTTAAATAGTAGTTGTTTGCGCCCAATTTTTTACAAATTTTTTAAAGCTTCTTTAATGATGGTTTCTACGGTCGCGTGTGGATCGGACTTCAATACCAAATCACAGGCTTTTTCTGCCTGTTTCCGTGCAAAGCCAAGTGTCTCCAAAGCAGATAACGCTTCATTCTTATTCGTATTGCTCGAAACAGCAGAAACATCGTCCAAACCGTATACTTTCAAAATCTTATCTTTTATATCCAAAATGACTCGCTGGGCCGTTTTCGCACCAATTCCCTTCACAGATTGAATGGTTGCAATGTCGCCTGCGGCGATTGCTTCCTTAACCTGCCCGGGAGTAAGCGACGATAACATGGTTCTGGCCGTACTAGCCCCAACTCCGGATACCGAGATCAATAGTCTGAAAATTTCTCGCTCGATCACACTTGAAACCCAGTCGTATTATGCAATTCGGTCCGAACGCGATTGAACCAAATGCAACGTCGACGCCACCACTAATCAGTGCTCGAAATTCTGCGATCGGCCGGTGCTGAACGTTGAATCTGCACCATAAGATCGATAGGTGTGGGATGAAGATGATCCGTACAACACGACAATAACTTCTTATCTGGATCCTCTCGTTCGAACGATTCAATCATCGAACCGCAGTGCGCTACGTTATGCGACGGGTCGGCG
>JBCCHR010000314.1:0-4031 GCA_039028655.1 Bacteroidota bacterium | reverse complement strand
GCCGTCGCCGGCGAACACCGTTTCCACCACCTGTTGAACCAAAGACACTTTTATTCAAATGCTTTTGTAAGGGATCCCTTTTATAAATAACACAATTAATTACAGCACTTTAAGGGCGAGTTCCACGTCCCACTCTGCCAACCTACAATATCATGCAAAAACATTTGAATTTGCTCTGTTTGCGAGCACAGACAGATTACTCTTTAGTCGGCTAGCCATGAAATTGCGGTGCCTCAATTTTTGTGCTACCAAATTTCACTGCCCACTGGTTTATAAAACGATGGGATAAGACGCGCCATCGCCGAACATCAGATCGATCTCATTGTGATGGGAACCAAAGGCGCTTCAGGACTCAAGGAAGCCACTATAGGAAGTCGCACCGGAGAGGTGATCACCCGTGTGAAGTGCCCGGTGTTGGTGGTGCCGGAACACGCCGAATACAAAGGGGTGAAGCAGATCGTTTTTCCAACGGATTTTAATTGTTTTTACAAAAGCCGGATCCTGAGTACCCTGTCGGGAATCATGGCTTTGGATCAAGCTAAAGTGAACATTTTACATATTGGGCCTGAAGCGGTGTTGAGCGACCAACAGCATGAGAACAAGGTCGTGCTGGAAGACTTCTTCGAAAACGGACCACATGAGTTTCATTTCCTTTTCGAGCGAAACATTGAGGCGGGCCTTAATGCGTTTTCTGAAGATCACCAGGTCGATCTCATCGCCATGGTGGCCCGCAATGTAAATTTCTTCCAACGATTGCTCTTCAAGCCCACCGTGGCCAAAATAAGCTTTCACACCAGGATTCCGTTTCTCGTGCTACATGAGTAGGTGGACCATGGTGATCGGGCTGACCAAAATCATATTTTAAATACCGCATCTGCCTTAGTTTTGAGGCGTTGATCATTCCGCAACGTTATGAAAGAGACCAATCCCTCCTATCGATTTGTAGCATGGAGCAGCCCTGAAGCGTTGCACTCTGAATCGTTGGGGTGGGTGTCGGAAATGGAATTCAGTAAAGATGAGCAGGTATTTCTAACCACGCTCATGAAGGACCATATCCTCGAACTTTTGTCGGACAAACTTCGTGATGAAAGTCAGGAGGTCCTGCGAGAATTAAATTCGGAAAAAGAACGAGTAGTCCGATTGCTCCAGCGTATAGCAAAGCACGGTAATGCACTCCAGATCCTCGTTGATGGCGTCGACCAGTTGGAAGAAGAAGCCGTCTACAAAAAAGACCACTACCAACTCAAAATGGAGGTAGACCGCTATTTCGAAGACTATAGAAAAACCAAGCGCACCATCTTCCGAATGATCAAGCAGATCATCCGTAATAAGAAACGCAAAAAAATATCAAAATGAATAGGATACAATCATACATTGGAAGTTCAAAATGGCTATGGACGGCCTTGGCGGTGGTATTGCTTTCAAGCTGCTCGTCGACCAAGTTGGTAAGAGAATGGAAGAGTCCGGACACAGATCACTTCGAGGCCAACAAGGTTTTGGTAATTGGAATGGCAAAGGACAGCGAGTTGCGCCGGCAATTTGAGAATGAGCTTACCAGTAATTTGGAGAAACACGATGTGATCGCCGTGCGAAGTGTCGATTTCTTCGAGCAATCGTTCACAGACGAGAAACATTCGGAAGCAGAATTGGATGCGGTGGAATCCAGGTTGCTGGACGCCGGATTCGATGCCATCCTTTTTTCTAAGGTGGTAGGGATCGAAGAAAAGGCATCGACTGTCCAATCCATCCGGGAGTTTTCCAATTCGTTCCGCTCTTTTAAAGAAGACTACTACCGTTCACAGGAACTGTTCGAACAGCGGCCGGAAGTTACCTATTACAAACTGTACCATGCCGAAACCAACCTGTATTGCATTTGCCCGGACAAGGAACGCGAGTTGCTCTGGAGTGGCAGTATCGAAGTAGTAGAAAACAAGAACAGGAACAAGAGTTTACGGGATTATGTAAAGACTCTGGTGAGTGCACTACAGAACACACAGCTGCTCATTGTCCGAATTTAATATCCTTGTTTTTTTGCTGAATACATTTGGCACCTCTTGCTATTTGTGTAACACCAATAGCGGAATGTGCGTGCCCAGGCTAATCTTGGCGGTGCAATTTCCGTGAAAGAATCGATCGAGAAAGCTCTCGCGTTCCACGAACATGGCATGCAACCCGGGATTATTAAGTTGAATAAATGCGCTCACTGCGAAATGCTCCGGGACTCCTGTTAAAGTATGTGAAGTGTGGTTCAATCCGGCCAGGGCATCCACCAGGCAGGCACCACAGTTGTGCGTCTGTTTGGAGGTCTCATTGCCTTTGATCTTCAGAATATGTAATTCGGCTCCGGTAGATCGAAGAAGTTCTATGAGGGGTTCGGCGCGTTCGTCTCGTACGTCCTTACATTTGCGGGCAGTAAATACCACGGAGCCAATGGGCTTGTAATTGTAGTTCTGTGGGATTACCAACAACGGACTATCGATATTGCGAATAATATGCAGCGTATTGCTGCCAAAAAGCACTTCACCGGCACCAGTGGCTCCGTTTGTCCCCATGACGATAAGATCGATGGCTTCATGGCGGATCATCTGTTCGACAGAATGGGTGAGGGTGTCGTAGTCTACGAACAATTTGAACTCGAAGTTTTCCGAGCGATATACCTCCTTAAAATGGGCCACAAATTCTTGAAGTTGTTTCTTACTGTCCTTCAGCACAGCCTGATGCAAACTGCTTCCGGGAGCGGCGGTCATGAGGTTGTCCAGCACAAATTCGCCTGCTTTATGTACGTTTAGAAAATGAAAGCACGTTTGGGTACCTCGAAACAACTCCATCGCGTATTGGATGGCATTATGCGAGTTGTCTGAAAAGTCGGTAGGCAGGAGTATGTTTTTCATGACCAAATCGGTTTATGGCCAAATATACGAGGGAGTCAAATGGCAAAACATGACTTTCATCAGGTTCCTGATTCATACACAATTCCTCTCAGTTGTTCGAACATCTATTGGCATGATAAAAGTCATAGTTTACGAACCAACGAAGATCCATCTTTGCCAAAGGTATTTTGAGCAAATTTAACGATATGACCAGCTGTTTCCATTGCGGGGACGATTGTTCGACCCAGGAAATTCGACACGACGATCGATCATTTTGCTGCCACGGCTGCAAGATGGTATACGACATTTTGAACGACAACGGGCTGTCCTATTATTACGAATTGGAACATGCACCCGGGGTGTCGCCTAACGAATCTAAGGGTTCCTACGATTTTCTCGAGAACGAAGCTATTGTCCATAAACTTCTGGAATTTGACGAAGGCGGCTTACAGATCGTCTCCTTTCTCATTCCCTCCATTCATTGCAGCTCTTGCATTTGGGTATTGGAAAACCTGAGCAAGTTACACCCAGCCGTACAAAGTTCGATCGTGGACTTTCCCAAACGCACGGTACGAATAACCTATGCTTCGGAAGACTTTTCGATGGCCGATCTGGTTCGACTATTGAGCCGAATAGGTTACGAACCCAACATCTCTTTGGACGATTTTTCCACCCGATCCAAGCGAACCGATCGCACCTTGATCTATCAACTTGGAGTGGCGGGATTCGCTTTTGGCAATGTGATGTTTCTGTCCTTTCCGGAGTATTTCGACCTCGGAGCCAACAAGGCAACCGGTGGTGAGTATTGGCTGGAACAGTATAAGGTGGTTTTTCGATGGCTCATGTTTGCCTTTTCGGTTCCGGTGGTACTGTATTCGGCCAAGGATTATTTCATTTCGGCATTCAAGGGCATTCGCTCCCGAATTCTTAACATTGACGTTCCCATCGCTCTGGGAGTTGCGACCCTCTTCATAAGAAGCACTTTGGACATTGTCTTCGATTGGGGCAGTGGTTTCTTCGATAGCCTAACGGGACTCATTTTCTTTTTGCTACTTGGGAAATTCTTTCAGAAGAAAACCTACGCATTTCTATCCTTCGAGCGCGACTACAAGTCGTATTTTCCCATAGCCGTTACCCGCCTTACGCCAGCCGGAGTAGGGG
>JBCCHR010000313.1:0-4057 GCA_039028655.1 Bacteroidota bacterium | reverse complement strand
CGGGAATCAAATACGTAGACTACAAAGATCCGGAGTTCTTATTGAAGTTCGTGAACGAGCAAGGAAAGATCTTGCCTCGTCGACTTACCGGTACATCACTCAAGTACCAACGTAAGGTTGCTGTAGCTATCAAAAGAGCGCGTCACCTGGCACTTATGCCATATGTCGCCGATTTACTAAAATAAAACAAGATCAGGACATGGAACTTATATTAAAGAAAGACGTAGAGAATCTTGGTTTTGCAGACGATGTAGTAACCGTTAAGAACGGATACGGAAGAAACTACCTGATCCCTAACGGTCATGCCGTCCTGGCAACACCTTCTGCGAAGAAAGTATTGGCCGAGACCTTGAAGCAAAGAAGCTTTAAAGAGAAGAAGATCATCGAAGATGCACAGGCCGAGGCCGACAAATTGAACGAACTGGAAGTAAAGATCGCTGCCAAAGTAGGTGAAGGAGACAAATTGTTTGGATCGGTAACCAACGCCAACCTTGCCGAAGCATTGGAGAAAGAAGGACTTACCATCGAGAAGAAGTACATTGCTATCGCAGGAGGTACTATCAAACGTGTTGGGAAGTACGATGCGAAGATTCGTTTCCACAGAGAGGTCGTTGCCGATTTCTCATTCGATGTGATCGCAGAAGCGAAATAAGCATTGGTTCGAAACCACATATAAAAACACCTTCATTTTTGAAGGTGTTTTTTTATATTATTTTTTATTGCTGAATGTACCGCTATGAAATACGCTCGTCTCTCCAAAGAACAATTTGAAGAACTCCATCCGGAGTTCGTTAACTTCCTTGCTACACAACAGATCACGGCCGACGAATGGACGGCCTTGAAGCAAAATAAGCCGGAAGTTGCCGAACAGGAGCTGGACATTTTTAGCGACCTCATCTGGGAAGGGGTGCTCAATCGGGCCAAATACCTTCAGAACACATCCTCCGGACAGTTATTCCTATTCGAATTGGGGGAACACGCCATGCACTTGATCCTGGTAAAGGTAACCGATCCGGCGGTCGACCTATCCACTCAGGAGGGACTTACTTGGCTACAGCAGCATTGGAACCGGGAAACGGTCGAATTCTTCACCTCTTCGAAGAACTATTCCGAAGAAAAAAACAAAGACATCTTTGCCTTGATACGGCAAGGGGGAGAGATTGTGGACGGATCCCTGTATCGGGCTCTTCACGAATTGCTGAATGCTTAAATATTACTCGTAGCGTAAACTCTCGATAGGGTCCAGACGAGCTGCCTTTGCGGCCGGATAAATTCCAGAGATGAGCGCTACCAGGAAACTCATGATCACGGCCCAGATCATGGCTGCCCATGGGATGGTAAAATCCACTTCGAAGAACGAGGCCATGAGATAACCAACGGCAATTCCCAGAATGATACCGAGCAAACAACCAAACTGTCCGATCACGATCGCCTCCATGAAAAATTGTGTGGAGATGGTGGAACGCTTGGCACCGATGGCCTTTCGGATCCCGATCTCTCGGGTTCGTTGGGAAACGGTCACAAGCATAATGTTCATCAAGGCGATGGACGATCCGAGGATGGTAATAATACTGATGATCCAAGCTGAAATTCGCAACACGGAAGACACCTCTCCTATGATGCTGATAAGGTCTTCACTGCGCTGTAATCCAAAGTTGTTCTTTTCTATGGGCTGCAATTTTCTCACATTACGAAATACCCGAATCGCTTCGTCCTGTGCTTCTTCCAGATAGTCGTTATCGTCTACCTTAACGCTAATGGTATAATTGATATGCGGCGTGGTGAAGATTCCCCGAGCTACCTGGATAGGTATGATCACTTTCAAGTCCTGATTGTTTCCGAAGGAAGAACCCTTAGATTTAAGCACCCCGATCACTTTGAATTTTACTCCGCGGATACTGATGGTTTTCCCGATCGGGTTTTCAGTGTCAAAGAAAACCTTTAAGAAATCGGATCCAATCACACAAACTTTCGAATTATTCTCGATGTCGAAACTTGTGAATCCACGACCAATTTCCACCTGCGATCCGGTGTTTACAATATAGTGCTCGTTCACCCCATAGACCTGCACATCGGGATCGGTCTTCTTACTTTCGTATTTTACTTCGGCATTTCGGGTGCCGCGAAATGAGATGGACGTTTGGGAATACGGAAACGTGAATTGCTCAATGAAACCTCTAATATTGTCGTAGCTGATCACGGGATTGATCTTTTCACGTTGACTTCCCCCTCTTTGTATGCTGAATTCGTACCGCTGGATATTGAAACTGTTCGATCCCATGGTGTCGAAGTTGCCGCCAAAATTACTCTCCATGGCATCCACGCCACTCAAGGTTCCTACCAATGCCATGATACCAAGGCTAATGATAACCACGGTAAGTATGGTTTTGAGCAGCTGTGTTTTTATCGAATTGAGCGCGATGCGCACATTCTCTCTAAAGAGTCCGAACATGTTTTTTGGCTATGCGTTGTTCATTAGACATAAGGATGGGAATAAAGTTACAACATATTGCAATTAATTATGTGCAGAATGTTCTATCACTACTTCCCAATGTTCGATCCCGGCAACTCATGATCAAATCTCCCATCAAAGAGCGGTTTTTATGGATATAAATTTAGATATTTGCACCCGTAGAAAGCCATTGGCGAGTGAGGCTCATGAAGAAAAACCGAACTCCTCAAATAGCATAAAACAAATTACCTTGTCTAAAAAACCTTCCATACCAAAAGGAACCCGCGATTTCTCTGCTCCCGAAATGGCCAAGCGGAGCTATATCATGAGCACTATTAAAAAGTGCTTTGGGCTGTATGGATTTCAGCCTATTGAAACGCCAAGTTTCGAGAATCGCGATACCCTGATGGGGAAGTACGGAGAAGAGGGGGATCGATTGATATTTAAGATATTGAACAGTGGAGACTTCCTACGTAAGGTGGACGACGGATTATACAGCGAAAAGGACAGTGGCAGACTTACCCCGAAGATTTCGGAAAAGGCACTTCGATACGATCTAACGGTGCCGTTCGCTCGCTACGTGGTACAACGACAAAACGAGATCACCTTTCCGTTCAAGCGTTTCCAGATGCAGCCGGTATGGCGCGCCGATCGGCCGCAAAAGGGACGTTTTCGAGAGTTTTATCAGTGCGATGCCGACGTGGTAGGCAGCCGCTCCCTCTGGCAGGAAGTGGAATTGATACAGTTGTACGATTTGGTTTTTTCTGAATTGAATTTGGAAGGGGTTACCATTAAGATGAACAATCGAAAGATTCTTAGTGGTATTGCTGAAGTGATCGGGGAAGAAGACAAGCTTATCGACTTTACCGTTGCCCTCGACAAGCTCGACAAGATAGGCGAGGAGGGCGTAAAAGAGGAAATGCGTTCCAAGGGTATTTCCACCCGCGCGTTGTCTGCGCTGCAACCCTTGTTCGGAATTCAAGGCGGTCCCATGGATAAGTTGGCAAAACTGAAAGAGCTGCTTCGCGCTTCCGAGATCGGGATGAAAGGGATCGAGGAACTGGAGTTTTTGGTGGCATCCATTTCAGCATTAACCCTTAAAACGGCAACCCTGGAGATCGACCTCACCCTGGCACGTGGTTTGAATTATTACACCGGGGCCATCTTCGAAGTGGCAGCACCGGAACAGGTTAGCATGGGAAGCATTGGTGGTGGTGGTCGCTACGACGACCTCACCGGGATCTTCGGCTTGAAGGACGTAAGCGGTGTGGGCATCTCGTTTGGATTGGATCGCATTTATTTGGTTTTGGAGGAATTGGGTCTGTTTCCCAAAACGGTTTCAGAAAACACCAAAGTACTCTTTATCAACTTTGGAACCGATGAAGCCTTGTACGCTATGAAAGCCATCACAATGCTGCGAGAGAATGGAATTGCCGCCGAATTGTATCCCGATGCTGCGAAAATGGGCAAGCAAATGAGCTACGCTGATAAGCGAGGTATTCCCTTTACTATATTAGCCGGGAGTAGCGAAATGGAATCGGGCACTTACACCCTCAAGAATATGGCCGAAGGGTCCCAGGAGCAACTAGCCTTGGATGGACTGAT
>JBCCHR010000312.1:0-4077 GCA_039028655.1 Bacteroidota bacterium | reverse complement strand
GGCAGCTTTTTTCAACACCGGCTGCGGTAAGATGCAGGGTCCGGCACTAAAATTATGTTTTTTCATGGTTTCTTTTTTTTCAGATGCAAAGATGTGAAATCTCGTTCCAAAACCCTTGAAAATTAGGACATTTTTTCAAGAGTATATCAACATTTTCATCCACTGGACTCCAAACGTTATTTGGTGGTTTTTTGCTGAAGAATTTTCGACGGCAGCAATCGGTTGCGCGTTCAATAAAAAATAGGACACAAGGTGCTGCCAGGTGTCCGGGTTGTTACAGTTGCTGAAGCATCTGAAGAGTGTCCACGCCATCGGCATAGACCGACAATCCCGGGGTTTGCGTGGTGCCGAAAGGGACAGAACCTTCCATACTTCCATCCGAAACCACACATTGGATATCTTCGACAGCGTTGTTCAAGTCCTTCCGTAGTGATGATAGGTCCTCGTAATACTCATAGAAAACAACAGAAATAGGAGAGGAGTAGCCTTCATCTTCTTTCAACAAAAGGAACTCGTTATCCAACAGCGAGATATTGCTCATGAGGTACACCGCCTTGTTGTAGTCGTAATTGTTGATGTACTTGTGATCATTGATCACCCGTCGCCAGCCGTATGCAGCCTGGAAGAAGCTATCGAAGTTATACCCCTTCGGTACATAAAGCTTGGAGACGTTTCGGCAACCCAAACCGTAATAGCGAAAGATATCATCGGCAAGGGCAGTTAGTTCCTCTTCAGATTCGGAACCGTTCAACACGGCGACCGAGTTTCGATTCTTCCGGATGATTCCTGGGTATTTACCAAAGTAGTGATCGAAATAGCGTGCAGTGTTATTGCTACCGGTAGCGATCACCGCATCGAAATTGGCCAGTTGTTCTTCAGCAAAAGAAATACGATCCTCAAAACCGGGCTCGATGGCCATAAGTTCTTTCGCCAGGTACGGTAGCAGATGGGGGTCGTTGGATGATAGTTTTACCAACGCCTTATGACCGCTCAACAGCACTGCCAGGAAATCATGAAAGCCAACCAAGGGTACATTACCCGCCATGATGATTGCGACCGTTTTGGGATCTACTTGCTCCAAGTCATAGTTACCCGCCCAAGTCTCCAGCGCATCCTGCGATAGCAGTTGGCTCCAGTGCAAACAGGCAAACTGAACATTTTCCTCATTGAACCAACCGTTCGACGCCTTGCACAACGCCAATAACTCGGAGTCTTCCTCAGTGGCCGACGTACCCAGGCGACGAAGGACCTCACTTAATTTGTGAAAAGCGTTAATTCTATGTTGTAATTCCATTCTCGTTTGGAGTTGGGCTATTTAGGTACTAAATTTGCGCAAAGTTAGAAAAAGAAAAATCGATGGCTATTATTATTACTGATGAATGCATTAACTGTGGCGCTTGCGAGCCCGAATGCCCGAATACGGCCATTTACGAAGGGGCGGACGACTGGCGCTATGCAGACGGAACCAGCCTTGAAGGCGCTGTGGTATTGCCCAATGGTACCGCAGTAGATGCCGAAGAGACCCAGGAACCCATTAGCGACGAGATCTACTATATCGTTCCCGACAAATGCACGGAGTGCAAAGGTTTTCATGAAGAACCACAATGTGCAGCGGTTTGTCCGGTCGACTGTTGCGTGCCCGATGAGGATATCGTGGAGAGTGAAGAAGTACTTCTGGGTAAACAGGCATTTATGCACAAAGAATAATCTCCCCGGAGGTTGTTATTCCTCGTATTTCAAAAATATTCCTGTATCAAAAAGGGTCCAGACACAGGCCCTTTGCCCAGCTTCTTTTAGAGCGCCATTCACCCAGGTATTGCAAGTGTTGTAGATACTAAGACTGCCATTGGCCTCGTAAAAGGCATCGTTATTGCCGTAGTTGGCGGTGGTGGCAATAGGGATAAAATTGCCTTTTGCGTCCTGTTCAAAGCGATCGGTGATGTATTCGATAAGCCTTCCGTATTGTTCTTTACTGATTTGGATCTCTTTACAATGCGGACCTGTTTTCAGTTCTTTGTGATAGGTGGTATGCATGGCCGAGGGACTTAGTCCTAAGGCTGCCTTTAGCGCCACCGACACCTTGAGATCGCTCCATTCGGGCGTGTTCATATAGAAGGTGCGATCACCCCAGCCGATGCCTATGTAAGAATAAGTAGTATCGGTGGACACCGTATGCTCGTATTTGATCTGTTGGCTCCAATCTATTTGGTCCGTGCTTACCGGGAGCACAATATCCGTATGTGTACCATTAGTTAGAATATAAATGGAGATCTCTTTGGGTGTATCTGGCTCTCCTTCTACAGCAATCCGTGACAATACATAGGCAACTCCCAGGTGAAGCGACAGGTAGAACACGATCCCAAGGATGAGTTTCAACAAAATCAATATGAGCTTTTTGATCATAACAATAGCTGTATTGCCGGTCCGGATCAAAGTACGAAAATTTAAAAATACAGGACGAAATCGAATCGCTATGAGAGGCTGTATATTCCAGTTACGTTTTTCCCGTGGTGTAACTACGTATTAATACGTATTTGCCTGATAATAAATAGATTATATATTTACGGAGCACGCCACGTACGTTCCGTTTTGCTCTAAACGGAACGGTGCAAATTCAACTACAGACTAACTAACCAGGTATGAGAAAGTATGTACGATCCTACGATGTGATCATTATAGGAGGTGGAATTGCTGCATGTGCCACCGCGATTACGATGAAGAATATGATGCCCACGCTAAAAGTGTTGGTCATCGAACAAAAAACAAGAAAGGAACTTTCCGATCATCACCCGTTCACCATTGGAGAAACCCTATCGCCGCATGCGGCCAATATGCTGAAGCAGATGGGAATTTGGGAAAATTTTGTCGCGGAGGATTTCAAGAAATCCTACGGAACGTCCGCCGCATGGGGCTCTGGAAAAGCCAATCACAACGAATTCATATACACGCCTTTTGGTTTCGGATGGCATTTGGAGCGAGCCGCGTTCCACAGGATCATGATCGCCGAAGCTCGAAAGCGTAGGGTGCAATTCTTGTTCGAAACAAGGCCCGACCGATTTGAAGAACGAGATGTACACTGGCGAGTGTTTGCCAATCGCAATGGGAAACCAACAGAACTCTCTGGCAAGTTCATCGTCGACGCTTCAGGCAAGAACGCCGTGTTCGCAGCGGGGCAAGGGGCACGCAAGCAAGTACTGGACCAATTGGTTGGGGTATATCGCTATTACGAATTGAATTCCGAAGAAAAACAACATGTAGAAGGCACTTATATTGAAAGTGATAAGAACGGCTGGTGGTACAGTGTCCTTTTATCCGACGAACTTTTGGTCATTGCTTATATGACCGACCAGGATATTGCAATAGATCAGGGTTTGGAAGACCCACGGATCTTCGACACCCTCTTAAAGAACACCGGATATACTCAGACACGCACTGAGGCCACTTTAGCATTGGGTCCCCCAACCGTGGTGGCCACCCATTCTCAAAAACTGGATCGCGTTGTGGGAGAGAAATGGCTCACCATAGGAGAAGCTGCCATGTGCTACGATCCGTTATCATCCTTAGGAATTTATAAAGGTTTGTCGACCAATCTGTATGCGGCACATGCGATCATGGCCTATTTACAGGACGACAAATCGGGCTTGCAAAAATACGAAGTGCTTTTGCAGGAAGAACGAAAGAATTATGAAGAAAAGTATCTTGCACACTACGGCAGGGAAAAGCGATTTCGCAACTATCCGTTCTGGCGGAGAAGGGTATCCGGAATTACCGTACCGATGTCATCTGATGACAGGGCAAGTTTCGGTAATATTGAGCGCACCAGCTAGCTGGTAGTTGTTATTCCCTCTCGTGATTGCGTTTAAGATAGTGCCCATTCAAAAGCGCCCAAAGGCTACCTACTAAAGTACCTGCCGCTAGCCCACCCAAGTGGGCGGCATTGTCGACTTCCCCAGTGAATCCCATGAGCAAACTAAAGCCGGCAAAAACAAGTAGTAGTATCCAGACAATGGCACGCATGCTTCTGGCAATAATGCCAAATAGATTGAACGCCAGGAGAAGGCGAATGGAACATCTGGC
>JBCCHR010000311.1:0-4081 GCA_039028655.1 Bacteroidota bacterium | reverse complement strand
GACGATCTTGAGAACAATCCAACACCTTCCGCGGCATCACGAACAATCGCCATGATCAAAGTTGCCGACAGCATTTATATGCTGAAAGGTAAGGGAGGTAATATAGGGGTTTCCTATGGAGACGATGGGGTTCTGATGGTTGATAGCCAGTTCGCTCCCGCCAGCGGCGAGATCAAAAACCTTGTAGCAAGCTTGACCACCAAACCTATCCAGTTCTTAGTAAACACCCACCACCATGGAGACCACACTGGAGGCAATGAGAATATGATCAATTCAGGGACCACGGTGATTGCGCACGACAACGCCCGCTATCGACTGGTACAAAAGGAGCGCGCCAAGGTGGAAAAGGCCCAGGGAGAAGAGTTTCAGGCCATGGTTGATAAACTGAAAAGCGACGGCGACAACGAAAAGGCCGAAGCTAAGGCTAAAGAAGGCTTTCAAGGAGCGTCTGCCTTCGATCCTTCAAAATATAAATTCCCTGCCATTACGTTCTCGAAAGACATGACCTTTCATTATAACGGGGAGACGATCATGGTCATACACGTTCACAATGCCCATACCGATGGCGATGCCATTGTATATTTTACCGAAAGCAACGTACTGCACACCGGAGACACCTTTTTCAATGGACGGTACCCCTATATCGACCTGAACAGCGGAGGTTCTTACGACGGGTACATGAATGCACTTTCCAGTATGCTTCGCCTTATTGATGACGAAACCCGTATTATTCCCGGCCATGGAGACGTGGGGTCCAAAGCCGACATGAAACGTACGCTGGACATGATGAAAGCGCTGCGCGATCGGGTATCCTTTCATTACTTGAACAAAAAAAGCAAAGAGGAAATCCTTGCCGATAAGGAGATCACCCGGGAGTATGACCAACGCGGATATGGTGATTTCTATATTTCTACGGAAAAATTTGTGGGCATGCTTTACGATCTGGCCAAAGCCAAATACGGAGCAGTCAACTAGGCGACTAACAAGCTTGGTTTAAAAATCGTTGTACCAATTGAACAGATCGGTACGCACCCCAAAATTGAGCCACGTGGTCTGGTTGGCAAAGTTGACTTCCGTATCCACCATGGGCTGGAAATCTCTGAAGATCACACTGGCGTATACCTTTAGGTTGGTCGCAGGATTGATCAAGTACCCCCCTTGTACTTCAGCATGAAAAAAATCGGTGGTATTACCCTGTGCCAGCTCGTTCCCAAGATCGGCGATGCGATTGTCTTCGGTGCCATAGATACTTCCGCCGTAAAAAAATGAATCCTCGGGGGTATTGAATTCGAAACCTCTTTTGGCTACGATCACCTTTACATCACCAAAAATCCTTCGATACTGGTAGCGAGCGATCGCAATGAATTCCGAAAAATTGGTTCCCAACGTATGCGCCATCGATTGGTTGTTGTGGCCATAGTTGAGTACGACAGTGTTATGCGAATAGGTAAATGGCCGCACGCGGTTGTATTCTCCTTGCAAGTAAAGGCCTTTCACTCCAAAGGCATCATAGTACTTGGCTCCTAACTGGTAGCCCGTCTTGTTCTTATAACTTCCCTCCCCACCAAAGATATCGCTGGAAGAAAATTCGTCGATGATGAGTTGGGCATAGGCATTCACCCGATTGGTAAATTTGTACTTCGCGCTTAACCCGATGAGGGCATTTCCGCCTCTGGATCCGGTAGAGAATTCGATCGCGCGGAAAAAGATCACGGGATTGAGGTAGTTCACGTCAAAACCTCGGTCGTTATCATTCTCCCAAATCACACTTTCAAACAAACCAATATTCAATCTTTTGGTGATGTTGTAACTCAAATAATGATTGGCCATATACTTCGTGCGGAACGATCCATCTGCCGTTACCTCCGAACGTACATCGCGCAACGACATCCAGGTATTGGTATACTTGATCTTCCAAAAAGTGGTGTTCAATCTAAAATACGGGTACGGGCTGGCATTGTCGCTCAACAGCAAGGACCGGTATCCGTCTCCAATAAAGTTCTTCCCATGTCCCAACTGGAGGTTAAAATGCTCCGAGGGTGTATAGGAAACATGTCCCGTAGCAATTGGGTAATCGAACGAATCGGAACGGAACAATTTCGCAATCCCACGTCCCGGGATGATTCCGGCATTTCCTCCGTCCGGCCTGCGCTCGATGGCATAGCGATTAAAATAATCGGCAAAACGTCCCTGACTCTCGTACACCACGGCGAAAAAGTTGATCTTCTTACCAATACCACCCTGGGTATATACCAAACGGGTGTTGTTATACGTATCCACATCGGTGTCGAAATCCCTTCCCACCTGCAGGTCCACTCCCGGGTCCAAGGTGATCCAGTAGTCTTTCCCCTTGATGGTCACCATGTGCTGGTCCCAGAACTTCCGACCAAACCAGGAGGTTTTGTTGGTGAGGATACTCGCCTGCTGCTCTTCAAAATTGTAATACTTATTCACTTCGCTATACAGAAATGGCTTCTGAGCGGTGTGACTATTAGTGCCCACCTGATTCATCGCAGGATCGAAAAGGCTGTAGTTATGATGCGATAACGGAATGTTGATCGCACTGCGGTACTCCTCATTCTCATAGACGTTCTTTTCCAAGGCGTCGTACTCCGGGTTGATCTCGTTGCCGATCAAATCGTTGCCGGACCCGGTCGTTGTTTCTTCCTCAACAGGTGCTTCAGTTTCGGCCACAAATTCGCCTAGAGGAACGGTGAGGTTGACCGTGTACTGTGTATACGTAGGATTGCCGTTGTAAGTAGCTGGTTCGATCTTAGGAAATTGATCGAATACCCGTGCAACCTCATCTTTCAACTCGGTGTACACCGCATCGACGTACAATAATTTGATAGCGCCCTCTCGGTCTACTTCAAAGAAAATATTCAAAGGGCCTTTATAGTTTTCTTCGGAAACAATTGCGGGCTCTTCAAAGTTGTTGTAGATCAGTTCCCGAACGGTATTGTTAAAGCACAGTTCGAGTCCGTCGATCGATTCGTTCTCACAATTTGGAAATACAGGATATTTCTGAAAGGAATTAACGGTGTTTTGGGCAAATAGTTCACACTGAAAAAGTAGCGACAGGACGAGAAGTACGGCAAATCTCTTCATCGGTAGTGGGGGTTAAGTTTGCCGAAAGATACGTTTTTTTTAAAAGCGATTTGGTTTGCGTAAAAAACCCGCCTTTGGGGTAGCGGGTATTTTTTTTACTGAACTCTGAACTGTATAGGCACCGAAAACAAGACATCTACTGGCACATTTCCCTGTTTACCAGGTTCCATTTCGGGCATTTTGGAAATCACGCGCTTCGCCTCTTTCTCCAATTCGGAATTAAGGGCACTGGCCTTGATATCCTTGACGACCCCATCCCGGCCTATGGTGAACACCACGCTCACGCGATGCAGCTTATCGGCTTCTAGGTCTGTGAACTTGTCGGCGTTGAATTTTCTATTGATGAATCGACTCACCTTTTCCGACATACACGCCTTCCTGGCTTCGTTACTCACGAGGGATTCACAGCCCGGAAAAATGGGAACAAACTGCACTGTTTCGTAGGTTGACGTTGCAGGTTCTTTTTCAGGTTGAGGAGCCAGCGTTTCTGTAGCGGGTGGATCCGGCCGCAGCTCGGTAGAGGCGACAGGAGATTCGCTGAGCAGGGAATTATCGCTCACCGACACAAACTGCTCAGTCACCGGCTGCTGGATAACACGTTCTTTAACCGGCTGTTTCACGACCGTTTTCGTTTTGACCTCCGGCACCTCCAATCGGTAGGAGAGCATGGCATTCTCTTCCAGCACGAATTCGTCTTCGTAACTTACCTTCTTCACCGTACCAAGGGACCAACCGCTTTCCATGGCCAGGTAACTCAGGAATAATAACAATACCAATCCCACTTGAAAGAACGTGGTCGAATTCCAACGGATGTTGATACGTTTTTTTTCTTCTCTTTTTGATGGTACCTTTGTTTTGGCACCATCCTCATTTTTAACTGATGGTAACATAGTGTATATATTTAATAGTTATAACAATACTCATCACAAGGGTTGTGCCAAAAAGAATCGCTCCGCCATAGGCGGATCTATGT
>JBCCHR010000310.1:0-4085 GCA_039028655.1 Bacteroidota bacterium | reverse complement strand
TCTGAAGGTTACATTTTCGCTTCGAGAATTGACTAGGTATAAAACAACCCAATCATTTTGGTCCTCAGACCATAATGATCTCAATTTTATACTTATGAAACAACTAGTACCATTTCTCTCCTTTCTCTTTCTGGCAACCGTAGCCATTGCTCAGGATTGGGAGGAAAAATTCAAACTGGAAGCCTCCGATCAACAGTCGGACGATAACCACGCCATCTCCGTCTCCCTCTCGGGCGACTATTTGATCACCGGAGCCTGGCACGAAGACCATGACGCCAGTGGCGGAAACCAATTGAGCAATGCCGGTGCAGCATATATTTATCGATACGATTCCGGTACCGACTCCTGGTCACAGGAAGCCAAGTTGGTGGCAGCCGACCGCGAAGCTGGAGACGCATTTGGGATCTCTGTGGGGATTAGTGGCACCTATGCGGTAGTAGGTGCCGTTGAAGAGAATGCCGCACGCGGAGCAGCCTATGTATTTGAGCGAAACGGTTCCGGAGATTGGGTCCAGGTAGCCAAATTGGAGGCACCTGTCCGGCAGGCCAGCGATCGTTTTGGGAACAGCGTGGGTATCTATGGATCCACCATCATTGTGGGAGCCTATCATGAAGACGAAGACGCCAACGATGACGACACCTTGCAAAATGCCGGCTCCTCCTACATCTACACACGTGGTGGTTCGGGAAGCTGGGGTTTTTCACAAAAGATCGTAGCATCAGATCGGGATACCAACGATTATTTCGGTTATTCGGTGGCTATTTGGGACGACCACCTCATTGTAGGCGCCTATCACAGGGACACCCCTACTTTAAGTGAGTACGGTGGCGCCTATGCGTTCGAGTTCAACGGTGTGGAATGGGAACAGATCCGGATTATGGAAGCCGTAGACACCTATTTGGGAGACCGCTTTGGATGGTCGGTAGATGTCTATGAGAATTACTTTATGGTAGGTGCGCCTTACCACGATTACGACGATGACGAGGCCGATCCAAAGAACAATGCAGGTGCTGCATACATTTTCGACGCCAGCAACAGTTGGGCCATGGACAAGATCGTAGGTGGCGATCGCACCGCCCAGGACAATGCCGGACAAGACGTGGCTATCAACGGCGACAGAGCGGTCTTGGGAACGCCTCTGCAAAACTATGGCATCAATGGCGATCCGCCGTTTTGGAGCGATGGCGGTGCTGTTTTCGTCTACGAGCCCGACGGCAGTGGATTCTGGAATCAGACGCAAAAACTCCTTACGGAAGATCGTTTTACTTCCGATAAGTTCGGGCATTCGGTCGACCTGGACAGCGAACGGATCGTTGGTGGTGCTCCTGAGGACAACAGCACCACAGGACCCAGTACCGGTGCAGCCTATATTTTTGTAGATGGCACCTTGAGTAACGAAGATAAGACAGCAATACCCTTGGTGGCCTACCCCAATCCAACTTCAGGCCATTTTGAGGTGCAACTACCACGAACTGCATTGAACGCACAGGTAACCATTTACAATATGTTGGGACAGAAAATTGCGACGCATTCTTTCGAAAACAGCCGTAGTATTTCGATCGAGATAGTGGGTGGCTCAGGAATCTACATGGTGGATGTAACTACGTCCGAGGGTATTTCAGAAACAATTCAGATCATCAAGAAGTAGACTTCAGGTAATGTAGAAACCGCCAGAAAGGCCTTCGGTTGAGATACTGAGGGTCTTTTTCATGTGCGTAGGCTTCCCGTTCGAAGCTGAGGTTCTTATATGCTTCAAATCTTTTTTTATACTGAAGCAGTCGCACCAGGTACTCCAGGCCATACCAGAGATAAAAGAAGATCACCAACATTTCTATCTGTTGTCGTAGATGAATCCGTTCGTGGTTCAGAAATACGGGACGGTCACAATGCGCCTTTTCACGCACGATGATAAAAGGCCACAATGTCATTCCCATGAACCCTTTACGCACCAAAAGCTTGCTTACAATGATCATCATCTCTGCGAATTAATTACGGCTTATCAGCAAGCAAGATAAACAACTCCTTCGGATATTCGATACGCAAAACCACATCGGAAAAGGACCTAACGGTTCGACATCGGTTTATGTACCATCTCACTTGCGAATTGCTTATTTTTGTAGCTCATGTTGTTTCCGAAGAAGAAAATAGAACTGGAAGAAGGCGACTACTACCTCACCCCTGAGGGATACAAATGCTTTACCGAGCAGTACCACCTCAAACGAGGGTATTGTTGTGAGAGTGGTTGCCGTCATTGCCCTTATGGGTTCAACAAGAAAAAGAAAAAATGACATTCAAAGACGAAATACTACAAGGCATACCCGACGAACTTCCCACGCCAAAATCGTACGATCCTGAGGTCAATCATGCACCGAAGAGAAAAAAGATCTTATCTCCGGAAGAAGAAGTGCTGGCATTACGCAATGCACTTCGTTATTTTGAGCCAAAACACCACGCGACCCTCCTACCCGAATTCAAGGAGGAACTGGAGCACTATGGCAGGATCTATATGTACCGGTTTCGGCCAGATTACGAACTATATGCCCGCCCGATAGATGCATATCCGGGAGTCTGCGAACAGGCGAAGGCCATTATGCTCATGATCCAAAACAACCTGGACCATGCCGTGGCACAACACCCCCATGAATTGATCACCTATGGAGGCAATGGGGCCGTGTTCCAAAATTGGGCACAATATCGATTGGTGATGCAGTATTTGGCACAAATGACCGATACGCAGACCCTGGTGATGTATTCAGGTCATCCTTTAGGCTTGTTTCCATCCCACAAGGATGCGCCAAGGGTCGTGGTTACCAACGGAATGATGATCCCCAACTATTCGCAACCGGACGATTGGGAAAAATTCAACGCCTTGGGCGTGACCCAATATGGGCAAATGACTGCCGGCAGTTATATGTATATTGGTCCGCAGGGCATCGTACACGGCACCACAATTACGGTGCTCAACGGTTTTAGAAAGATCAAGAAATTGCCCAAGGGTGGTTTGTTTGTGACGTCCGGTCTGGGTGGGATGAGTGGTGCACAACCCAAGGCAGGAAATATTGCCGGATGTGTGACCGTTTGTGCCGAAGTAAATCCAAAGGCAACCCATACGCGGCATAGCCAGGGATGGGTAGATGAAGTGATTGGCGACCTGCCTGCATTGGCCACTCGGGTTCGCGAAGCGTTGTCTCAAAAAGAAACACTTTCCATCGCATACGATGGAAATATTGTGGATGTGTGGGAATACTTCGACCAGGAAAACATTCATATCGATCTGGGCAGCGACCAAACCTCGTTGCACAATCCATGGGCAGGAGGATATTACCCTGCTGGGCTGTCGTACGATGAATCCAACGCGCTCATGGCCGAGGATCCGGAATTGTTCCGGGAAAAAGTACAAGAAAGCCTGAGGCGCCATGCCTCGGCTATCAACAAGCACACCGCCAAAGGCACCTATTTCTTCGATTATGGAAACGCCTTTTTACTGGAAGCATCGCGGGCAGGAGCCGATATCATGGCTGCCAATAGCATCGACTTCAAATACCCGAGTTATGTGCAGGACATCATGGGACCTATGTGCTTTGATTATGGGTTTGGTCCATTCCGATGGGTTTGTGCCTCCGGTGATCCTATCGACCTGGAAAAGACGGACGCCCTCGCCTGTGAGGTACTGGAGGAGATCATGGCCACGGCACCTTCAGAAATAAAACAACAAATGGCCGATAACATCCAATGGATCAAAGGAGCACGCGAAAACAAATTGGTGGTAGGCTCCCAGGCGCGCATCTTGTATGCCGACGCAGAGGGGCGTACCAAGATCGCTACGGCCTTTAACAAGGCCATTTCCGAAGGAAAGTTAGGCCCGGTGATCCTGGGACGAGACCATCACGATGTGTCCGGTACCGACTCTCCTTTCCGAGAAACCTCTAACATTTATGACGGCAGTCGATTTACCGCCGATATGGCCATTCACAATGTGATTGGGGACAGTTTTCGAGGTGCCACCTGGGTGAGCATTCACAACGGCGGTGGCGTAGGTTGGGGAGAGGTAATTAACGGTGGTTTCGGTATGGTTCTTGATGGTA
>JBCCHR010000309.1:0-4120 GCA_039028655.1 Bacteroidota bacterium | reverse complement strand
GAACAGGCTACGGTTCATTGGCCTGGAGGGAGCATTGGAACTTATTCGATCATATGATTGTTTCTTCTGAATTAAGGCAGGAAGACTATTCGGAATCCCGGGTTTTCAGGGCGGGTGTTGGCGTCCGACCCTATCTGGTCAACCCTTCGGGTACATACAAAGGGTATCCTTACAGAAGCTTCTCAAACGGTCGGTCGACCGGCGGCTTCAGCGATCATTTTCCGGTGTATTTATTTCTTATCAAGCGAATCGAAGGACCTTCAACTCCATATTAGAACCATTGGCCCCATGGTATTCGAGACAGCATTAAAACAAAGGCGAGTGTGTAGAAAATAGAGAGCATCTTAAACTTTGGCCGCGAAACCAATTTCTTCTTATGCTTTGAATACCCCATGGTTATAAACACCACCATCAGAATCATCACCAACGGATGCTCAACGGCTAATAATCTTGTTGTATCATTCTTCATAACTCCGCCAATACCAAGATTAAAGATTGTGCGCAACGCGTTAGGAGATAATATAAAGAGGAGAAAGCCGATTAGAAACTGTATATGAGTGACGATCAAAGCGAACAATGCAAGCCGGAAATCCTTCGGCTCGTAGGGTCTATCGCCGAAGAATCCCCGGAGGGCGTTCACCGTAGCAAGAAAAACAACGACGATTAGTAAATAGGCCCACCAGGAGTGCAGGAATTGAACCGTTGAATACATAAAATCTTGATTACACTGTCTCCCCAAAGGTAGGGATTATTGAATAAAAAAACGTCCACCGATGGTGGACGTTTTCGTATATATATGGATGGTTGTTAGTTGAAAATGTAACGTAATCCAACTTGCATTTGCCATCTTGAGGACTGAATTCCATTGTCATCCAACTCATCGATTCCATCTTCGAATCGCGTTTTGTCGAAAGTGAATGCCGGATCCGGTCCACCGGATACAGTAGTCAACGGAGCTACCTCACCAAAGTTAGGAGCAAATCTTCTCTTACCCCAATCCTTATTCAACAAGTTGGTGAAGTTGAAGATATCCAAGGATGCCTGAAGCGTGTGCTTCTTGCCTCCTGCGGTAATAGAGAAGTCCTGAAGGAATTTCAGATCAAGTACATGAGACCAAGCCAGACGATCTCCGTTTCTTTCGGCATAACCACCTCTACGAGATCTTAGGTACTCATTCCCTTCGATGAATTCGTTCAGGTCGGCCCACTGCTGAGCAGCTGTTACTGTGTTTCCGTCAGAATCCGTGAAATCAACCAAAGTGATCTCTGCCTGGTTCGCAGGTACGTAGATCAAAGCGTTGTCACGAGAATCATCATTCAACAAGTCTCTACCTTCGTTGTAGATGTAGCTGATTGGTGTTCCTTCAGCTCCTTCGTAGAATAGACCAATCGTGGTCTTCACATTCTCGTTCCACTTCAATTCGTAAGACAAATTAGACGTGATTCGGCTTCCGATAGAGAAGTCAGACTCAGACGTTGGTAGGTCAGAGTTCTTACCATTCACAGTCTGGATGTTTCTCCACTGAGAGCTGTTCTGAGAAGAAGTTCCTTCGAAGATCTTTTCTGAATACCCTTTGGAGTACGATACCTGTCCCTGGAATCCATTAGCAAATGGCTTTCTCAAGGTGAAGGTGGCGTTCCAGGCATGTCCTTCTCCAGTGTTGGAACCTAGCATGATTCGACCATACGTATCGTCGATCTCATCTCTTCTGTCCCAAGTGGGACGGTTGTCTCCGTTTCCGTTCAATTGTCCGGAAGGGGCTTTTAGGTTAAGGTTCTCATAGTAGATATCGGTAATGATATCCGTGTATAGGAAGTCGGCACTGGCGATCAATCCCCAAATTGGAAGTTTTTGATCCACTCCAATGTTGTACTTCAATACCTGTGGCAATTTGAAGTCTTTCGCGAACAAGTCGATGTTACCACCTGTAGCTCCGGATCCCGGTGCAGGGTCTTCAAATTGGCCGTTTACATCGGCAACGAAAGGTTGTCCAAATTCAAAATTGAAACCACCAGTCACACCGTTGTTATTGTAGGTACCTCCTGGCCATACCAATGGAACTCTGGAAGTAAATACCCCGATTCCACCACGAATCTGCGTAGTGTTGTCGTCCTTCACATCCCAGTTGAATCCAAGTCTTGGAGAGAGGTGAAGGCTAGGATCGATCCCTTGTCCAACTCGTGCTCCTTGAAGGTCTTTTCCGAAAGCCTCCAAGATCGGAATCGTACGGTTATTGAAATCGTCGTTCACGGTTCCATCTTCCCAGTAAGGGATGTCGGCACGAAGACCGTAGGTAAACTTAAAGTTATCGGTTAACTGAAACTCGTCTTGCGCGTAGAAGGCAACCTGAGTAAGGCTGAATTCGGCAGCACCGGCAGACTCATCACCTGTTACACCGTTTCCAAGAAGCGAGTACCCGTGCTGGTATACATCGGCATCTTGTCCGGTAAGGAACTGGTTCAAACCAGAAGAAATCAAGTTTCCTTTGTCGTCAAACTGATCTTCGAACGTATAGTCTCCGAAGTTGAAGGCGAAGAACAAGTTCTTAGTCTTCGAATGTTCCAGGTTACCACCAAGGGTAATGGTGTGCTGCCCGGAGTAGATCTCAACGTTGTTGTTGATCGTGAAGATATCCTGGTCCAATAAGTTGGCCGTAGAGAATGGCTCAGACCCGAATGAGATCGTACCATTTCCGTCCTGGATATCAACCGTTGGGAACGGGCTACCGCTTGGATCTCTATCATCGCGTACCGTAGTATATCCAACTACCAATTTGTTAGATACTTTCGGGCTGAAGTTCGAGTTCCACTCCAACGCAGTTGAGTTGGTCGTTGTTTCGAATAACTCAGAACCATTGATGAATCCAATGTTGAAGTCGTTGGACGTTCTGGACTCAAGGTTCTCGGCCTTCACCAATCCATGACGTAGGGAGATCTTATTGTTATCATTGATGTTCCAGTCCAATTTTACTGTTACCTTGTCACTATCCAGTGTTCTGGTATTGTTGGCAAATCCTCCCGGATCATATCCGTAGGTACTCTGAAGGAAGTTGGTAAGTGTTTGGATATCCTGCAAGGAAGAACGCCCTTCGTAGTTTCCGAATTCAAACGGCTGAGGAGTTTCGTCTTCTTGTCTTTCATAGTTTACGAAGAAGAACAATTTGTCCTTGATGATGGGTCCTCCCAATCGCATACCGTAGGTAAGCGCAGTGAATTCATCCAATTTCTCGGCAGACTCACCGTCTGGAACAAGATCTGGAGGAGTTTCACCTGCCAGGCTCTCATTACGAAGGAATGCATATGCAGAACCTTGCCATTCGTTGGTACCGGATCGCGTGATCGCACTAATCGAACCACCCGAGAAACCAGACTGTCTAACGTCGAACGGAGCTACGTTGATCTGGAAGCTCTCGATCGCATCCACAGAAAACGGGTTAACACCGGTCTGACCTCCGTTGGTCCCGGAACCTGCCAATCCAAATACATCGTTGTTTACTGCACCATCAATGTAGATCGCGTTGTAACGGTTGTTCTGTCCTGCAATTGAAACAGAGAATCCATCATTTCCTTCCGTGATCTGAGCCTGTGGTGTAACTCGAACGAAGTCGGCAATCGAACGCGAAGCCGCAGGCAATGTCAAGATATCACGCTCCGTTACCGTGGTCTCGGTACCGGTTTTGTTACTATCAAAAACATTGTTTCGCTGTGCGGATATCACAACAGTCTCTAGCGCATTGGCAGCTTCGTCCATATTAACGCTTATTCGCTTGTTGTCACCTAGCTGCAGGTAAACTTCATTTCTAAGGAAGTCATCATAACCTACATAGCTAATGGTTACGGTGTACGGCCCACCGGGACGCATCCCAGGGACACGGTAATACCCATCAAAATCGGAAATAGCTCCGTACTTTGTTCCTGAAGGAACGTGCAATGCTACGATGTTCGCCCCCGATAAGGGTTCGCCGCTAGCATCGGTAATTCGACCGTTGATCGAAGAGGTGGTAACCCCTTGCCCATAAGAGGTAAACATCCCACCAATTACCACGGCTAGTAGTAGTAAAAGTTTTTTCATAAGTGTTTGTTTAATTAATTATTGGTTGTGCAAAATTATCTATTTACCT
>JBCCHR010000308.1:0-4120 GCA_039028655.1 Bacteroidota bacterium | reverse complement strand
TGGGCACCTACGGACACAGTTCAGGAACCACCTTAGGAATGTGGGACTCCCAGGGAGGGGTTCCTGTAAACGGTGATTACCCGTTACATTATAATACCACCTACGCCATTGAGTTAAATACAACCGTAACGGTTACGGAATGGAACAAGGATATCCGCATCATGCTTGAAGAAGCAGGATTTTTTGGTGAAGATGGATTCCGATATGTGAATGGTCGTCAGGAAGCCATCAAAGCGATTGCCTGGTAAAGTGACAACTATTGTTGCATTCTCAGGTACTTATCTACCGAGTGCTTTCCGGATCCATAAAAGGCAAAAAATACGCACAACAACAAGGCGACAATGGCCAGCACGAGATTGCCGGTAACCATTTCTCCGGCAAAATTGATACTCACCGCCCCAATGAGAATGGGAATTTGAGCGATCACGGCCCAGCGAGTGAGCAATCCAAAAACAATGAGCAAACCACCAATGAAATGGGCAGGGACAACGAAATGAACCGCGATCATTTCCCCGACCATGCTTCGCAATGGTTCGAACAACTCTAACAGTTCGGCGGTATTACCCATAAAATTGACCCCTTTAATGATCAAAAATACTCCAAGGGCAATGCGAATGAGATCAAGGGGGTAATAGGTATGCGCATTGGCCCATTTGTTCAATGATTTAATAGTTCCCATGATGCATTCATTTAGAATTGAATCATAAGGTACTCATTTTTAAGGAAATAAGCTTGAAGTAATTGAAACAAACGAGCAGAAAGCCTTCTCTTTATGATGCACTTGTGCGAGCCTCCAGCCACTCGTCTCGTTCTTGCTCGTCGTTGCTCATGAACACATTGCCTCGCACCATTTCCAACAGGCCGGATTTGAGTGATTGGGATGTATGCCCGCTCCAATTGCCCGTATATACGGTACCATCAAGATTGGTTTGAAGCATGACCGTGCCGCAGATAGGAATAGTGCCTTCGCTCCAGTAGGACATGGCGATCACCCCTCGTGTGGAACGTACGCCTTCCATGGGGTAAATGGTTTCTTCCGCCTCACCGACAAAACGGATCCTGTTGTCGGTAGACCAACATTTAAGCGAATCCTTGGACCAAACCACCTCCGTGTTGTCTTCGTTGATCTTGGTCCAGGCCGCATACCATACCCGGTTCTCCATATCTTCCGAAAGCTTGGCGTCGTGGAAATGATCCTGGAACAGCTGCCGGCCACGCAGGGCTTCTTCCTGTTCTGAAATGCGTTTCATGTACACTTCCAGGGATCCGGCCCAGTTAAAATTGATCATGTCCTTGGTCACCTCAATATCCGCTTTTTTGAACAACTCGCTGAGCAGGCCGATCACTTCCGAGTTGTCATTCCCTTTATAGGCCGACACGTTGCGATCGAAGAATTTCATTTGTTTGCGGTTCATGAAATAATACAAGGGGGTGGTCAATTTCTTGAGCCCTCGCGAAAAGCCCGTTTCGTAGGCGATCCAGCTCAAATTATTGGACTCGGGAGTGATGATGGCAATCACTTCGTCGGTCTCGTCCAGCTTTTGGTGAACGAGTTCCCTCCAGTCTCCCAATTCGGTACCACCGGTGGGTCTGGGATCGCTGGAATACCAAGCTCGTATTTTCTTGTTACTCGCCGTCTCCACCAACCATTTGAAGGCATCGGCCAGTTTGCGTTCCTCGTAGGTATGACTCAGAAATATTTGAAGTTCTTTCATAATTGGTTAGTTACAAGGTAGGTAGTAGTCGCCTTGCTACCACAATGTTTTAGGTAAAGGTACAAATTTTACCGGGTGATGGTTTCAGGAAATGGTTGCAGTGGTGATATCCGAGCGTTAAACCGCCGAACGACCATAAATTAGTAATGCACCTAAGTTATACTTGCAACACGCCCATATTAAATGGTTTTTCGATGGGTGCCTGGTTGGCTGCCTCGATGCCCATCGAGATCCATTTACGGGTATCCATGGGGTCGATCACGGCGTCGGTCCAAATTCGAGAAGCGGCGTAGTAGGGAGATATTTGTTCATCATATCTCGCCTTGATCTTATCGTAGAGCTTTTTTTCTTCTTCTTCGGAAATATTCTTGCCTTCTTTTTTAAGGGTCGCGGTTTCGATTTGCAGCAGTACTTTGGCAGCACTATTACCGCTCATCACCGCCAGGTTGGCGCTGGGCCAGGCAACGATCAATCGTGGATCGTAGGCCTTACCGCACATGGCGTAATTTCCGGCCCCGTAGGAGTTCCCAATCACTACGGTGAACTTCGGGACCACGCTATTGCTAACGGCGTTCACCATTTTGGCTCCGTCCTTAATGATACCTCCATGCTCGCTCTTACTACCTACCATGAAACCGGTAACGTCTTGCAAAAATACCAGTGGAATCTTCTTTTGATTGCAATTGGCAATGAAGCGGGTTGCCTTGTCGGCACTATCGCTGTAGATCACACCTCCAAACTGCATTTCTCCTTTGGTGGTTTTAAGCAGCGTACGCTGGTTGGCCACGATTCCGACCGCCCATCCGTCGATACGGGCATAACCGGTAAGGATGGTCTTTCCATACCCTTTTTTGTATTCTTCGAATTCGCTGCCATCTACGAGTCGTTTGATGATCTCCCGCATATCGTATTGGTCGGCCCGCGATTTGGGTAGAATCCCAAAGATATCTTCTTGTTTTTCGGTGGGTTTTTTGGGCGAAATGCGATTGTACCCCGTAGCCTGGGGGTCACCGATCTTGGAAACGATGTTCTTAATGGTATCCAGAGCGTCTTTGTCGTCCTTGGCCTTGTAGTCGGTTACACCACTGATCTCGCAATGAGTTGTGGCACCGCCCAATGTTTCGTTATCGATGGATTCGCCTATGGCTGCTTTCACGAGGTAGCTTCCGGCCAGGAAAATACTTCCCGTTTTGTCGACGATGAGTGCCTCGTCGCTCATGATAGGGAGATAGGCGCCTCCAGCCACACAACTACCCATGACGGCAGCTATCTGGGTGATACCCATGCTGCTCATCACAGCATTGTTCCTGAAAATTCGTCCAAAATGTTCTTTGTCCGGGAAGATCTCGTCCTGCATGGGCAGGTAGACCCCGGCACTGTCTACCAGGTAGATGATGGGTAGGCGATTTTCGATGGCGATCTCCTGGGCGCGCAGATTCTTCTTAGCGGTGATCGGGAACCAGGCCCCTGCCTTTACCGTAGCGTCGTTGGCTACCACCAGGCACTGTTTTCCTTGAACATACCCCATTTTTACCACAACGCCACCACTCGGACAACCCCCGTGTTCCTGGTACATGCCTTCACCGGCAAACGCCCCGATCTCGATGCAGGGTTTCTTGGGATCGAGCAGGTAGTCGATACGCTCTCGTGCCGTTAGTTTGCCCTTGGCATGATGCTTAGCGATGCGTTTTTCGCCACCACCTTGCTTTATTTTTGAAAGTTTTCTTCGTAATTCGGAAACGAGTAACTTATTGTGGTCTTCATTTTTATTGAAGTCGATATCCATAGCAGCCATGTGTTTTCCCAAAAATACGAAAGTGTGCTATTTTGAATAGTGAATTCTACGATTAATTACCGATATTTGTTTTTGTTTCACCCTGATTTTACTGGGGAGCGCAACCTCGATCTGATCGATACAGAAACTGTAGCTTACTTTAGGATTTTGATTGACAGGTGGTTGTGCGATGTTTGATGGGTGGCACAAGTTTGAATCTAAGAAATGCGCAAGGGATAGAGGCACTGTTGGAGCTATCCTCCGAAGCTTTAGCGAAGGAGGAAGCGACTGCCGTTAGCCCGGTCCACCGAAGCACCGGTTACACCGTGCGAAGGAGGATGCGCCCAAAAAATAATATGTATGGGTATGAATAAAAATACCGTGCTCGCATGGGCCACATTTATCATGATCGTTGTAGGTTGTGGGTTGATTGCCCTGGGAGCGTTTCGTTACGATGAGATTGCCGGCTGGGGATTTGCCTCGGTAGGGATCGGTTTCTTCGCGATCGCCTGGGTGTTCGTGGGAGCAGGTGTATTCGTGCAAGCAGCTGTGCAGGGGAGGCATTCATATTAATCCTTTTTTTTTGCTCGAGAGGTGTTGCAACTTGCAACCCTTAACCCCTGTCTACAAC
>JBCCHR010000307.1:0-4121 GCA_039028655.1 Bacteroidota bacterium | reverse complement strand
TTTCATTGAGGTTGTTGGTCACCTTTTTAGCAATATAGGTCTGCACCGAAGGTATGGAAAGAATAATGACCAAAAGCAGCAGAAGCAATATGAGGATTGCAGCGGTCCTGATTATTATTTTCCTAAGTTTTTTGATACGCTTTTAAAGTTTTAATTTTACACCCAACAAACGTGCCTAAAATGCATGAGTGAACAAAATTACATTCTGGGTGTTGCATCTTCCTGCGACGATACGGCGGCGGCTATCATAAACAACGGTAAAAATTTAGCCAATGTTGTCGCTGCACAGCAAATACATGATCCGTACAGAAGCGTTGTTCCTCAATTCACGATCTATGGCCTTCATAAAAACATCCTTGCCTTGGTGCACCGGGCATTGCATAGGGCAAATATCGACAAAAAAGACTTAAAAGCCATTGCCTTCACGCGGGGACCGGGATTGATGGGTTCACTATTGGTAAGAACCTCTTTTCCCAAGTCATTTTCCATGGAATTGGGGGATCCGTTGATCGAAGTTACCCGTATGCAGTCACGTATGAATATTGAATGTTCACCCAATTAAATTCCTGATTCCTTGAATTTATTCTACCAACCTTCGATGGATCTTACTGCTTCCGAAATTGTCTTCGATAAGGAAGAAAGCAGGCATATTGAACGGGTTATGCGAAAAAAAGTTGGAGATGCCATTTACAGTACTGATGGACGGGGTCATTTGGTACACGGAATTCTTTCCGAAGTACAACCCAAGCAGTGCATTGCCAGTATCCAAGCGATCACCGAAAGGCCTCCACTCCCTTATAAGCTCCATATGGCGGTGGCTCCCACTAAGCACAACGATAGGTTCGAATGGTTCCTGGAAAAAGCTACCGAAATAGGTATTGATCGTATCACTCCCATCATTTGCGACCATAGCGAACGACGAATGATCAAACCAGAACGGTTGGAGAAGATCATCGAAAGCGCCATGAAGCAATCGCTCAAGGTATTCAAACCCCAATTGGAACCGGCCGTGAGTTTTCGAGAGTTCATAGCCGAACAAAGGCCTGATGCCGAGGGATTCCTGGCGCATTGCATGGATTCACCTAAGACACTTTTGAAGAACGCCGTGCAGCCAAAAGGTTCGGTTTTGATCCTCATCGGTCCGGAAGGTGATTTCTCCGGGCAGGAATTGCAACTGGCTACATCAAAAGGGATCACCCCTGTGACTTTAGGCGAACAACGCCTGCGAACCGAAACCGCTGCCCTCGTAGCCTGCCATACAGTTTCATTGATCAATTCCTGACATTGGACTTTTTTGAGCAGTTCTTAGTTCCTTTTTTATAACGATATATTGTAGGAAAATTACTGATTATTGCGATGTAGAAGCCCCAAAATCATAGAGTTAGGCGTTTTTTATCGATTAATTTGGTGTTTTGTCGATTATTTGTATATTGCAAGCGCCCAAAACGATTGAACTTGTTTTTAACCCCAAAAGCAAACCTATGACAAATGCAAGAAAGGCGAAAGCTAATAAACAAGCTGTTGTCGCAATGCCTACTATCGAGCCCCAGCTACGGGTACTGTCCAAGCGACAGCGTGGAATGATGCGAAATATTACCAAAGATTGGCAACGATTCACTGGTGGTGTCTTTTCAGACATGTTTGACAAAATCTAGTTAATTAATTTCTTTAGCCTCCCAAAGTTTGTACTTTTGAGTCGGTATGACGCGACTCATTACATTCCTTTTTATCGGTTTTTTGACGACCACTGGGATCTCCCAGGAATTGGCCGTCTTGCAATATGGCGGCGGTGGCGATTGGTACAGCAACCCTACTGCACTTCCCAATTTGATCCGGTTCTGCAATGAACAGATCAATACCAGGCTTCAACCCAACCCTCAAACTGTTACCGCAGATAACATAGACATCTTCAATTACCCGTTGGTGCACATGACCGGTCATGGCAATGTATACTTCACCAACGAACAAGCCAGAAGCCTTCGAGACTATCTCATAAGTGGTGGTTTTCTACATATCGATGATAACTACGGAATGGATGAATACCTTCGAAAGGAATTGGTCAAGGTATTTCCCGATATGGAACTGAAAGAACTACCGGCCGATCACCCTATCTTTAATGTACATTTCAAATTTCCTGATGGGCTACCCAAGATCCATGAGCACGACAATTCAAGGCCGCAGGCATTTGGAATTACCTACGAAGGTCGTTTGGTGCTATTATATACGTATGAAAGCGACCTTGGAGATGGATGGGAAAACCCGGAGATCCACAACGACCCGGAATCGGTGCGTCTCAAAGCGCTTAGAATGGGTGCCAATATCGTGAAATACGCCTTCGAGCATTAGAATGTGCGACGGGAATGAACAAGCAACGCACCCACGAAGACTCCCCTACTTCCGATCCCAACAGGTCTATTGTACTTTTGAGTGATGGCGTTTGCAGTCCTGCGAATCTGGGAGGATTGTTTCGCCTTGCAGATGCCTTCGGCGTCGTGGAGTATGTCATTGGAAGTGGTGATCTCGATATGGACAGCGGTCGCTTTAGGAAAACCGCGCGTAACGCCTATGAGCAGGTTCCCTTTACCCAGACCGATGATATCTGCGGAATCATTTCAGCATTAAAAAAAGAACACTATCGGATCGTGGCATTGGAGATCACATCCCAAAGTACGTCTCTGCAACACGTGGAAATACCCGGGTCCGAACCGGTGGGAATCGTTGTGGGTGGCGAACGTCATGGCGTGTCGGAAGGCGTTTTGGCAATGGTAGATGATACCGTACACATCGATATGTTTGGCATCAACAGTAGTATGAATGTAGTACAGGCTACAGCAATCGCCCTGTACGAGATCAGTAAAACTTAGCGTACATTTGGGCCGTGAACACAAAACTGCTAGCGCCAACCGTACAGGAATTTATTCGGACGTATTCCGAACCAACTGCTGTCCTTGCCTTTAAAGGTAGTCCGTTCGAAGATATCACTGTGCAAGAGTTGATCACGCAGATCGAAGGATTCAGAAAAACAAAAAACAAACTTCCACTGTGGCATCAAACACCGGGTATTTACTACCCTGCCCGATTGAATATTGAGCAAACATCCTCAGAAACAACAGCGGCCTATAAGACCACATTGGTTCAAGGAAACTCTCTGGCCGATATCACCGGTGGCTACGGTGTCGATGCCTACTACTTCTCGAAGCGATTTGAATCGGTCCATCATTTTGAAAAGGTGGAGGCTTTGTCGGATATAGCCAGGCATAATTTCAGTATCCTTGATGCGAATAAAGTGCAATGCCATTCGGATGACGGTGTTGCGGCGGTAAGCAGCCAGAGCTATGATGTGATCTATGCGGACCCTGCTCGCAGGCACGATGCCAAAGGCAAGGTATTTCTTTTGGCCGATTGCGAACCGGACCTCGTTACCCACGCGTCCAGCTTATTGCGTTCCTGCAAGACCATGTTGGTAAAAACTTCGCCCATGTTGGATATTTCGTTGGGCTGGCAGGAGCTTCCCAATTCACGAGCCGTGCATGTGGTGGCAGTCGATAATGAGGTAAAAGAATTGTTGTGGTTATTGGAGGATCGATCGTCAAAAGAAAGGACCATCACCGCCGTCAACATACGAGGGGAACAACGAGAAGAATTTACCTTTGTTCCCGAAAGTCCCGAAGCAACTGCCTATTCACAGCCGCTAACCTATCTGTTTGAGCCCAATGCTGCCATTCTCAAGGCCGGAGGGTATCGCTATCTGTCGGCTGCCTTGGGAGTGCCTAAACTGCATAAGCATAGTCATTTGTTTACTTCGGAATCACTTGCGGCTTTTCCCGGGAGGGTATTTCGAATTAATAAGATATTGCCCTACCGAAAACCTATCATGCAGCGCGAATTGAAGGGCATCAAGGCCAACATCACGACGCGGAACTTTCCGGTTCGCGTTGAAGACCTTCGAAAAAAATGGAGGATATCAGACGGTGGTGAGGTCTATTTGTTCTTCACGACCATCGGTGAATCTGAAAAAGTTGTCTTGCATTGTGAGCGGATAGCGAGCTAGAATTCAAAAGATTGCAAAAAGCTGTAAAAAACCGATTATTTTTTTGTTGGAAATGATAGAAAAAAGTTAC
>JBCCHR010000306.1:0-4139 GCA_039028655.1 Bacteroidota bacterium | reverse complement strand
GGCTGAAACATCCTGTAGCGTATCGGTAACGAGGTTGTACACAAACATCCTCGAATCCAATCGACGGTAATTGTTGCTTTCAAATCCTGAAACATCGTAACTGTAAACCAGGAAGTTGTTGGTTACCGATAGGTTCAAACCACTTACGGCACCAGGCATTCCTGTAAGGATGGTGTCTAAGACATTACCGGCAAAGTCGATGGTGTACACCGATACATCGTAACCATCCAAATTGTTGGTCTTGAGTGCGATGATATCATCGGTTTCGCTTACGTCCACTTCGGAAATAAGAGAACCATCCGGCGTTTGATACACAAGGGTGATGCCCTGTCCATTGGAATTTATTCTATACAACTTGTCCAATCTTGGGAAGTAGATCTTATCACTACCGGGAGGCCATGAGAAATTGATCTCATTCAAATCAAAGCCATTGGGTTTGATAGCTCCGGTCACCTGGGTGATATCGGTTCCGTCCCTGTTCATGGTATAGATGTCTACATCGGCACCGTTGGATCGGAGGAAAGCGATCTTATTGGCAGCCACGTTTCTACGAGGACGATAGCTATTGAGGTTTTGCGAAGTAAGTTGGAATTCGGCTCCACCTTCATCAGCAGAGAATATCACATTGTTGCCTTCAATATTTCTCACAAACAGGAAGCGGTTATCCACCGGCGCACTAATTACCTCAAAGGTACCAACCGGGCTAAGTACCGGGTCGTTGATATTATCGGTGGCAGAAACTTGCCAGAAATACTTGGCACCCAGGATTAGTGGTGAATAAGCAAAGGCCGTATCGGTAATATTCTCAAATAACAACACATCGTCGTTCTGGTCGTTACGCAATTCGAGCGCATAGGTAAGCGGATCGTCTTCCGGATCGGTGGCGTTCCATTGGAAGTTGGCTTCGATGCTTTGCAGTACTTCATTCTCGGCCGGAGCGATAAGCTCGGGTGCCATTGGTGGTCGGTTATTGGCGGTAGACACTTCCAATTCGAACACCACTACCACGGCCAGATTGGCCTCGACAACGGTGGGTTCGAAATCGGCGATGTATCCATCCACTCTTGCTTCCACGGCGTACTCGCCAACTGGTACATTCTCGATGGTATAATTTCCCAATGAGTCGGTAAAGACGGTACTGGTCACCGGATTGGTCGATATCCTGACATTGGGTAGCGGAACATTACTTCCGGATGCCACAACGGTACCTTTAATTGTACCAAACTGGCCCTCGTCGATCCTGTCCTCATTACAGGCAAACAGAACCACCAGGAGCATTCCCAGTAAGGTAAAATAGATGCTACTTGGATTTTTCATCATACTATCGGTTAAGTTTTAGTTTTGTTTCATTTGTTCCGAAGTGATAATTCAAACCAACTCCGAAGTTGTAAAAGTAGTCGTCGCGTCTTCCGTTCACGATATTGTCGATCTTATCCGTAAAAGGTGTAGACCATTCTGCATTGGCCGTAAAGGATATGCGTTCGGAAACGGCATATTGAAGCCCTAGTCCAAACTTAAAGGTGACAAAGGCATCCCATCGATCCAACAATTCCCCGGGACTGGCATCGGCATAAAGCAAAGCTCCCGGACCTGCATAGATCAAAGGAGACAGGCGGTCGTGCGGCAAGACGTTATATTCAACAATGAAATTTTGACTGATCCACCAATCGATGCTTTCAGAATTTGAGTTTAGTTTGAAGATCTTGGCGTCGAGACCCAAACTTAGCTCGGGCAGGAAGCGATACTTATAGCCCAATCCCGCTTGAAAATCCAGCTCACCAGTGGTGAAGTCGCCATCAATAAGTGCGGTTCCGAAATTAACGGTGGCGATGTGCCTGAAGTTATTCTGCAAATACGTTCGCTCGTACAAACCAGTGGATGCCTCCACTTCTTTTTCCAGCAGATATTGTTCTACGATCTCCTTGTCTTTCTCCTCTCCTTCATCGGTTCCCCAGAGCTTGTCTTGAATCCCCTCCAGAATGAGCACTTCTACAGCCTTTTCGATAGCGGCCTGAACGGCCAGTTGGGTGGGTTCGTTCTTGGTAAAACCAGTCTCCACTTCCAACAGGCGTTGGAAATTAACGAATCGGAACAGTCCCACATCTACTCCTTGAGAGAGAATGGTCTTGGAAACATTGACTGTTTTGAGAACTTCTCCCGTGGAAGTTGAAACGGCACGTAAGTAGACGCTTATTCGGTCCTGGCGGTACTGAGTGCTTCCTCCTACCCCAAAATAGCGCGCTCCGGCACCTCCGGTGAGGATATTCGAATCGTAGGAGATCACACCCCCTTCGAGAAGAATTCCAGCAAACAATAAAGGATTGAGTTTCTGCACCGGATCGTTGGGCGATCTTCGATAATCCTCTCGCGTTGTTCGAATGATATTTCGCTCGTTCAAGAGGTTACCGAGGTTTTCCCGCTCGATGGGACGAAACCATTTGGAATCTTCCAGTGCCTTGATCAGGATGGTGGTTGCTCCCTGAGTTACTGCGGTACTGAACGTACTTCCGTTCTCGATATTTTTATATTGGCCGGTCTGGTCCTTAAAGTTATACACCCCTACCACAACAGGTGTGACTGGCGGTGGTAAGTTTGCCAGAATCTTGGATTGCCCGGTCATCTCACCAATTCTTGCTTCCTGGGGCGCTATGGGTTGGTTCCAATAGGCGCCACAGCTCGAAAGCAGGAACGGAGTAAGGAATACAAGTAGTAGTTTCAAGTAATTGATCATAGAAGCCGTTCTAATTATTCGGAATAATAATTTGCGTTTGTTCCCCGGTAGTGATGTCAAGGACATTAATGACCAGGCCTTCGGTAGATTCGAAAACCTCATATTCCAGATTGCCATTGGTAGAGGTTCCCAATTGTGGGGTGCCATCACCAAACTGATTTCCGATGAGTTGGTTGTTCAAAGAATCATCCAATGCTCCCAGATCTCCCAATGCTCCTAAACCCGATGTGTCGTCCTCAAACTGGTTTTGAGCGTTTGCAGAATTCAACAACCATGTATAGTTGAACGGATCCCCGCCAAATGCCGGGTTCTTTGGTGTATATACCAATTGTTGCCCGAAGCCGTATGATGTAAAACCTAAAAACAATAACAGTAGCAGTGCTCTCATGATATTCAGTATTAATATTGGTTAATCACATATTTACCCTCTCTCAAATTTTGGAAATACTTGTTCACTCGCCGGATGGCCTCGGTGGAATATGCCTTGAGGTATTCGTTTTGCGGGCGAACAAAGAATTCCAAAATCTTCACATTGTCGACCAACACCTCTATCTTGGTGTTATTCGCAATGGAAAGGGTTTCTTTTATGGTTACTATTTTCTCTCCGTTGATGTTGTTGTTCAAATACGCAGTGTAGAACATGGAATAAAAATCCCGACCAGGTCGTGTCTTCGTTTCCTGGATCACCAATCCGCGAAGCATAAATCCTTCATTCTTTTTGACGGCGGTATTCATAAACACCCGGTCCCCGGTCTTTGCTGCCATTCGTTCATCTTCGGCAGTGCCATTCACCACTACGCGATCCTTCCCTAATAGTTTCTTATTGGCGTCGTAGATTAGTAACAACAAAACGATGCGATCGGTGGTTTGAGCGCTGATCGTTGTTTGAGCAAGGTTGGATTTCTCACCTGCCGCCAGTACAAATCGGCCACTTTTGTCGCTGGTCGATGCATTGGAATTATTAGAGTCCTTGGTGATCACCCTTAATATGTAGTAAAGACTCTCATTGATCTCGGTCTTGTTGAAAGCCGATCCGGTGATCTCGATGAATTCAGTATTAGGTTCCAGGTCGATCTTTGCCGAGATCCTGGTATTGTACACCTGGGCTTCTACACCAAGGCACATGAGTAGAAACACCATCACGGGGGCGATATGTGTAATCCTTCTGTTCAAAAGTAATTATCTTTTGAAGTTGCGTATGATCACTGTTTGGTTACTGCCTCTCATATTGACGAACAAATTCTCCGAAATTGAATTATTGCCATACCAAATGAGATTTTGGTTTCTTCCATTCTGAATGACCGCTGCTCTATGAATTAAAGTTCCGCTGGTGCTTAAATCGACAAATCTATTGTTAAGTCCATTCTGAAAGACGGTCTCGTCGATCACGCCAGCAGTGACATTTAAG
>JBCCHR010000305.1:0-4164 GCA_039028655.1 Bacteroidota bacterium | reverse complement strand
TAAATTTTTCAACGCCAAAATTCTTCAGCAATAAAAAAAATCCACCCTCCGTAAAGAAGATGGATTTCTATCACCTGAAATGATGTTCTTCTAGGATCCCAGATTGTCAAGATCCAACTCGTCGATCGCATCCCAGGTTTCTTCCACGTTCATATTGGTGCCCACGCCCTTAACGAAGAATCGATTGTCATGGAACAATTGTATCTCACTCTTATTGTTGTTCTTGCGATACTCCTCGATGGCCTTCACACCATCCTTCTTTACCGTTCTACGAGACTTGTACTCGTCCTCTTCTTCAAAATCCTGAGAGAATAATAACCGCATCCCGGCCGTGGCTGTGGCTCCCATTTCGCCGGCCCCATCCATCACTTCTACTCTAAATTTCTTGCTTTTATCCTCACTGGTATAGGTGGCCTCGACCATAGCGATCTGTAAGTAAGAACCCTGACCCGCCTTATAGCCAGTACGCTTCATTCCATCGATCTCATCGGGCAACCAGGCCTTCAGCTCATCATTGGTAAGTGGTGTTTCCTGTTGTAATTCCTTGATATCATCCTGCATGGTATTCAATTCCTTAAAGGCTTCCTTGGTGTTGGATACATTTTGTTTGGTCTCCTTGATTTTCTTGCTTACCGGATTTTCACAAGCGACCAAAGCGAAACATGCAACGATGGCCAAAAGATAATTTTTCATAATCATGTATTTAATGTTAGTAGTATTCTTGCTAAGTTACTAATTATCAATAACGTACTCATCACCCTTTTGGGCTATTTTTAAGTACTCGCGATGTTACAAATGTAGGACGGGAACTTTTGGTTTACCGGGAGGAATGTAACGGGTACTGGGAATCATGTAACATCATAGAACTCACTAGAGGTTATCGGCCACCTTTTCCAATTGGGCGTACCAATGAGGACCAAACTTACGAATGAGTGCGTCCTTTACAAACCTGTAGACAGGTACTTTGAGGGAGGCTCCCAACGTACAGGCATCGTCGCAAATGGGCCAGCGATGGTAGTTCACCGCAGCAAATTCGCTATACTGCTGTACACGTACCGGATACAAATGGCAGGAGATGGGTTTCCTGAATTCGATGGCTCCATCGTTGTAGGCATCTTCGATCCCACAACTCGCGATCCCATCCGCGGTGAAGGTCACATAGGCGCATTCCTTTCCGTCTACCAGCGGGGTTTCCAATTCACCCAGGGGGTTGGTCACGTGGGTACCTTGCGCTTCGATGGCTGCCACACCCTCCGCTCGAAGGTAAGGAGCGACTTTGGGATAGATATCTTTGAGTATTTGTGTTTCTTCTTCGGAAACGGGAGCTCCGGCCTCTCCGGCGATACAGCATTCTCCTTTACAGGCCGAGAGGTTGCAAACAAAGTCCTTTTCGATCAGGTCTTCCGAAACGATTGTTTTACCCATTTGAAACATGGCGGTAAAGATAACTCGATTGTAGGTTTCCAACCGAGAAAACCGACGATAATTATTCAGCAAAAAACAATACTATCCTGTTTACTTTGTCTAATTTTGCACCATTGAACAATGGTAATTATCCTTAGAAAACATCGTGGATCATGAATTTTAGCTTTAAAGAAATCGCAACAGCAACGCTTGTTCTTTTTGCAGTGATCGATATTGTGGGAAGTATTCCGGTAGTGATCGCATTGCGGGAGAAGGCGGGACATATTAAAAGTGAACGCGCTGCGATTATCGCAGCTGTGGTGATGACAGTATTCCTGTTCGTAGGAGAAGAGATCCTCAAACTTATTGGGATCAATGTCAACGAGTTTGCAGTGGCTGGTGCCTTTATACTGTTCTTCATCGCTTTGGAGATGATCCTTAACATTACCTTGTTCAAAGAAGGAGACGAAGGCCCGGATATGGCAAGTGTATTCCCCATTGCGTTTCCCATTGTAGCCGGACCCGGTAGCCTAACTACCATTCTGGCTTTACGATCGGAATACAGCATCGAGAACATCATAGTGGCGATCGTTGTGAACATCGTGATCGTCTATGTGGTGCTCAAAACCTCCGCAGGATTACAGCGGGTGTTGGGCAAGGGAGGCATTGCTATTTTGAAAAAGGTGTTTGGAGTGATACTACTTGCGCTGGCCGTGAAGCTATTTACCTCCAACATCCAGGAACTTTTTATTTAAAGACTATGAAGATACTGGTATACATTCTTATCGCGATCGGCTTGGGTTTGATCGTATTCAACGCGACCAAATTAGACCTGAGCGATCCCTTTACCGGAGATAGCGCGGTTGCTGCGGTGGGCATCATGGCGGCAGCCTGTGCCGTATTGTTGATGGTGATACTGCGCATGGCGCAACGGCTTAAAACCAAAAACAAGGAGTAAGCAATCTAGGGAGTGGGGACGTTGTTTTCCTCCAATTGGTAGATCTTCTCGATCATGGGGTCTCCCTCGTTCAAAAAGTATTCGTAGGCATTTGGCCCAAAGAGTTGCTGGGCGATATTGGCCTTGAGGGCCAGTTTTAGCTCCTGTTGGTAACCACTGATATCGATACGTGCCTCGTCGAAGCCCGCATAGGCGATGAAATCCTCACAAAGAGCCGTATCGGCCTCGTAGGTTTGGGTAAACGTTTCCAGGGTCATGTCTTTAAAATCGTCCCGGTTGGCTTCCAGGTATTCAAACACAAAATATCCCATCACACCATTTCTGGCAATATAATCCAAAGTCTCATGCTCGACGCTGGTGTCCTTGGGTATAAAAATATCCGGAATGATCCCGCCTCCACCGTACACCACCTTCCCTTTTGGGGTGGTAAATTTGAGAGAATCGGCCACCGGAATACTATCGGCACTTCGCATTTCCCCATTGCGGTATCGGTTTTCGTAATCGCTGAAATAATTGCCATTGCCCTCTCCATAAGGACGCTGAATCGACCTGCCGGTGGGCGTATAATAGCGAGCGATCGTCAATCGAACAGCACTTCCATCACCCAGGGCCATTTCACGCTGCACCAATCCTTTCCCAAACGACCGTCTGCCCACAATAATGCCCTTGTCGTTGTCCTGTAAGGCGCCTGCCACGATCTCACTGGCCGAAGCCGAATTCTCATTGATCAATACATAGACCCGACGGTCCTCAAAATCACCTCGCTTGCTGGCGTAGGTTCGCGACTCTTCACCGCTCTTGTTTCGGGTGATCAGGATCAGGCGATCGTCTTCCAGGAATTCGTCCACAATACGCTCGGCCGTAGAGATATAACCCCCGGGATTGTCTCTCAGGTCCAGTACCAGGGTATTCAGATCGTCGTCGTCCAGGCCTTCCAGTGCTCGTTTGAACTCGCTAAATGTCGTTTCAGAAAATCGATTTACTTTGATGTAACCGATCTGGTCGGTAAGCTTATAAGCGGCATCCACGCTCACAATGGGCACGCGTTTACGTTTAAGGGTAAAATTGAGGAGATTGGGTGCTCCCTTGCGGTACACCTTCAGTTTTACCTTGGAGTTGATCTCGCCTTTCAGGAATTTAGAAATACTATCCCGATCGATGTTCTCTCCAAAAAGTTTCTTCCCATCGGCATAGAGGATACGGTCTCCTCCTAAGATCCCGGCCGTGGACGCTGGTCCACCCTCAATGGCACGGATCACTGCGATGGAGTCGTTATAAGGGTAGAAGCTCACCCCGATCCCAACGAAATTCCCGCGCATATCGTTGGCGTTATCTTCGTACTGATCGACAGGGATGTACACCGAATGCGGATCAAGATTCTCCAATATTCCGTTTACAGTCACGTCGACGATGCTATCCGTATTCACGACATCTACATATTCGTAGTCGATATAATCGATCAGGCGATTGAGTTTATCCTTCTTCGAATTGGTTGCAAATATCTTTTCGTTTCCATCGCCAAAATCCAGCTTCGAGCCAAGAAATACGCCCGCCGCAACAGCAATCCCAACAATAAGAGGCAAGTATTTTTTTGTTCCTTCCATTTAATCTAAAGATTCAATATGCGTAATGGCCACGCCTGCTTTTTCGAGAAATCTCAATCCAGAATCGTCTTTGTATGCAGAACGCCCGAACCGGTGGAAACGCCGAGCACGAAGCCGGCCTTGGCGATCTTCATCGAGATACGGGCCGACTGGGCGTCTGCCGTCTTGATGGGCGCTAAGCCGTGCTGGCACTCGGCT
>JBCCHR010000304.1:0-4168 GCA_039028655.1 Bacteroidota bacterium | reverse complement strand
TGGTGATCTCGTTCTTGTTCATCGCCCAAATGGTGTCGCGCAACTCGTAGATGGTCTGGGTGGTAAAGGCACTGATGCGTGAGAGCTTCTCTCCCATGGAACCAGCGTCGTCCTTTAACCCAAACTTGAGGTTGTCGACCGAGGAAGTTACAAAGGTAAGCTGAGAGCCAATGTTGTCGTGCAGATCGCGAGAGATGCGAAGGCGTTGCTCCTGTAATTTGTTCTGGGTTTCGATGCGTGCAAGGGCAGTTTTCAACTCATTCTCCTTTTGCAACTGACGGTTCTTCAATTTTTGTTGATTGAACAGCAAGTACCCCAGTAAGGCCAGCACTACGATCAAGCCAATGCCACCGTAGATCATATTGTTTCGTTGTTTTACCTTGAGTTCGGATTTTGCAAGGTTGGCATTGGATTCGGCCAGATCGCGCTCCTGCTCGGCAACCTTGAATTTGGTTTCCAACTCGTTCACACGGTTCTTGATCTCGGTAGACGAAATGGAGTCCTCCAGTGTTTTATAGGCCTCGTAGAATGCCAGGCCATTTTTATAATCTCCGTTATCGCTTTTGATCTTGCTCAGAATGAGTAAGGCTTCCTTCTCCACAAACTTGTTGCCCGCTTCGCGTGCCAGCGCCAGCCCCAGATCGATCTGTTCCTGGGCAGGAGCGAATTGCTTCCGAAGTCTATAGGCATCCGCCAAATTGATCCGGGCGGTCATTTCGCTTACCACCGATTGCAATTCGTTACTGATCTTCACAGCTTCCAGTCCGTAGCTCACTCCGTTGTCGTAATTCCCCAAAGAGGTTTCGACCAGCGCCAGATTGGTGTAGGCAATGTTCATCCCTCTTTGATAGCCTGTTTCCTGCCCCAGTTCGAGGGCAGACTGGTAATAATCTCTTGCCTTATACAGTTGCACCGAATCTTTGTCCAGCACCCCTCGTTTCCGGAGGGTGTTACCAAGGTTCAGGTAGGACCCAACCACCGTGAGATCGGCTCCCTGGGCCTTTTTGAGTTCCAGTGATTTGAGTAAGTACTCCTCACTTTTTTCGTAATCCTCCAGGTCGAAATAGACCAATCCCATATTGTTGTAGGACTTGGCAAGACTAAGTGGGTCGCCTATTTCTTCGGCCAACTTGGCCGATTGGATATGCATTTCCAGCGAACCGTCGTAATCGCCCGTATAGCTGTAGCAAAGGGCGATGTTATTGTAACATCGGGAAATGTCGTTTTTGTCGTCTTCGACCAGGGCGCGTTCGAGCACTTTTTCAAATTCCTTTCGGGCATTGTCATAATCAGCCATGTGAAAGAACAGTATACCGCGGTTCATCCAGAGTCCGGTGTGCAGGTCGTAGTCGTCGACCTCGGCGATGGATTCCTCGGCCAGATCAAAAAATACCATGGCCGAATCCCGTTTTGAGAGATTGGTGTAGGCATTTCCCAGGCCTATCAGCGACTGTCCTTCCACTTTCGCAGTCTTATCGGAAAGCGACTTTTGATACACACGCTTGTAGATCGCCACAGACGAATCGAGGTTCACCGACATATAGGTCTTTGCCAAGAGCAGCAAACTTTCGGTGTGCTCGGAGGCGGGTGTTTTGGAAAGCACCTGGTACAGGCTGTCTATGGTTTGTTTTTGCGATTGTGCAAAGGAAATTCCTGTTGTAAGAAACAACAGTAGCGACAAGAAAATCTTCATGATTGCGGTAGTTAGTACCTCTAAAATTACAGAAAATAAAAAACACCGCCCTTGCAGTGTTTTTTATCAATTCTGTTTCGGTGCTATTGCATGGATCGCACGAGCGTTCCATTTTCCCACTCGCCTATCTTCCGCTTGTAGTCGCTGCTGTGGTAATATCCTTTCCCTCTTTGCTGGCCCTGGTACCATTCACCTCCGTAGTAGGAACCATCCTTGAAAAAGAAGCGTCCCTGACCATGAAACTGATTGCTGCTGTTGAACATTCCTTCGTACTTATCGCCCGAAGCAAAGGTGTAGGTACCCATGAACATCTTTCCATTTTGGAAGAATCCGGTAAACTTATCCCCATTGGCCCACTTGTAGCGTCCGTACTTGTTCTGGCAATCTCCGGCGATACAACCTGTGTCAACTTTATTATCGTAGAACGTAAACTCTTCGTCAATAAGGTAGTTATTCCATTTCCCATACACCCATTTATTGGTTTTAATCTCCTTGGTGTGCCCGAAACCGTGCAAGGATCCATTGACATACTGACCGATCAGGTCTTTGTCCTTACCAAGATAACAGCCATAGCCGTCCATCTTATCATTGTACCAAAAGCCAATGTAATCTCCCGACTCTGTCCAATCGAACAATCCGTAGCCATGTCGGTTTCCATTCTTGAAGAAGCCCTCGTAATAGCCCCAATCGTAGATTTTCTTTCCCCAACCGTTCTGGCAATCACCCCGTTCGCAAACAGGACCTGATTTGGTGGCTTTGTTAGGAGTTTTAGGTTTTGGAACCGACTGGGCAACAACCTGGCTGAACAGGAAGAATCCCAGCACTGTTAGTAGTAGATGACGTGTTTTCATATCGTTAAGGTTTTTATGTGCTTCAAATTTGATAAATAATTGAATGACAATCCATAGGACAATTGCCCTATTTTGAGGATACTAGTTCATTTGCCGTACCAACGAGCCATTGGACCATTCCCCGATCTGTTGATTGAGGTCCTTGTCGTGGTAATAGCCCAGCCCATGGTATTTTCCATTTACCCATTGTCCTCCGTAGTAGGCATTATCGGTAAAAAAATACCTCCCCATACCATGAAATTGATTGTTGCTATTGAACATGCCGGTGTATTTCCCTCCATCGGCGAAGGTGTAGGTTCCCATGTGTAGGTTTCCATTCTTGAAGAAACCGGTGTACACATCTCCGTTATCGTATTTGAACCTGCCGTACTTGTTCTGGCAATCGCCCGCTGTGCATCCGGTATCGACCTTATTGGTATAAAAGGTATGCTTGGTAACGAGGTTGCCATTGGAGTACACTCCTTGTTCGTATTCGTCGTTGATCACGGTAAGCCCCAGGCCATTGAGTTGGCCATCTTTATAGAAGCCGATAATATTGTCCCCATTTTCGGCCAGATACACACCGTAATCGTACATGGTATCGTCGCGCCAATTTCCTATATATTTAGAGCCGTCTTTCCATTTGTACAGGCCATATCCATGACGCTTCCCATTTCTCCAAAAACCGTCATAATGGCCATCCTCACCATACTCGTACTTGCCCCAACCATTCTGGCAATCGCCACGAACACATCCCGAAGAGCCGGAAGCGGTATTGACACTGGTCGATGCGGAGGTATACATTTTTACCGGCTTGAACACATACGAAGCCGAAGTGTAATACCCCTCGAGCACATAAGTTTTCACACTATCCCAGGTCACGACCAGATCATTTCCGTCCCTCTCACTGGTCACCCTGTCGTAATCGATCGATTTTCCTTGTTTCACGATCCCGTAGGTTCCCTCAAAAACGTCTCGATACCAATAAGTGTTATTAGCCGAATAATCCAACAGTTCCGAACTTCGGGCTCCCCAATTGGGGTACTTTCTTATATCCCTCAAATAATACGTCCGGTCCTTTTCAGCTAAATAATACACATAACTACCATTGATATTGGCGTAGGTTCCGGTATTGTACTCGTCGTTCACAAAATGTGCGAAGGAATAAGGATTGGTGAGATAAAAGTTGCTTTTCACATTCTCGGCAAGCAGGGTCACACTACCCCGTGCTCCATCCGAAGCATCCTTAAAATCGTTGAGCAGATATACCGAACGCTTTGAATTATCCAGTACCGCGAGTGTGTCGGTTCCCAAATAGTAGAGATCCTTGATGGTAGACACTGCCTTGCCATTTTCGTTGTACAATTGAAAATCGTATTTCCCTTTCTTGGTCCACGAGAGGGGCGATCCGGACTGCCCGGCCGTGCTTCTCGGCTGAGGCACCTGGGCGATCATACAAGTAGATAAAAACAGAACGAGCAACGAAATACGGGTGCTAATTTTCATAACTGATGGTTGTTAATTGGTTCAAACAAAATAGGTATAATAATTAAGAATTCCAATGGAAATCAATGAGTTAAAAAACCCCATATCGCTATGGGGTTGGTTGCATAACGGGCTCCTCTCCCATTATGGCTAACGTAAC
>JBCCHR010000303.1:0-4176 GCA_039028655.1 Bacteroidota bacterium | reverse complement strand
CTGTTGCAATTGCTCGCTCATCATTTCGGAAAACTCAACAAGGATCTTCTTACCACTGTCCAGATTCTTTCCCAAAACATTAAAAATATTGGTGATCGAGTTGTAGAAAACCTCATGACTCACCTGATTGGTGAGTAAATTGAGTTCCGACTGGATCTGCTTCTGCTCTATTTCCTTGATAGAAACTTCCTTTTTATACCACTCGTCAATAAGAAATAGGGTCATGGACAAACACAATACCAGGATAATTTCGGTGGCAATGGCTATTTTGCCCGCCGTACTTGAGAAAAATTCCGAAGTAGAAATACTCAGATTCACGTGTTCATAGAAATAGGCCAAATAGTAGGACGAACAAAACGTAATGGCAACGATTCCCAGGCCAAGAGTCAATACAAACGCTGCAATTTGTTTCTTCAGCAATAATTTTGGGACCAGCACGTACAAATTCAAATACACCAAAATGGCATAGGGTATGAAGGTCACCACATTATTCTCAACATTTTCCAGCAGGTTGCTATGGTAGTTCAGGTCATGCAAACTCCATAATACAAGAAACAACCCCCAAAAAATAAGGTGATTTAGAATTTTGCGAATCTTCATATCCTGTTGTTCGGTCGTATTAACTACTGTAAGATAGACAGAATTCTTGTTACTTAAGCAGTTCGCCCTGTTTCACCCTTAAAATGATGGTTTCATTTACCTTCGACAGGTCCTTCAACGGATCTTGGTCCAGCACCAGAAAACTAGCCTCATAGCCCTCTTGCAGCCGGCCTACTTTGCGTTTTGGAAATGTAGTACTGGTGGCGTTTAGCGTCCACATTTTCAACAATTCCTTCGAACTGAATACGCCCAACTCATCCAGGAACTTCATCTCATTGACCGAGTTGTCATTATACATATCAGATCCCAGGGCCAGCGTTACTCCCGCGTCTTTGAGAATCTTGAGGTTGGCCCTACAGTTATCTACCAGATTCTGATATTCGGGTTTGTTTTTATACTTAGTGACAAGGGAAACCGTGGTAACCACGACGATACCTTTTTCCTTTGCAGCAATGGCGTCATTCACATCGATCAATTTCCCATGGTCAATTTCCGGCAAGTGGGCGATCTCGTCCACGCCGGCCGCTACCGCGATATGAAAATCGTAGGCCGTCTCGACATGCGCACTTACGCGCAGTCCCTCCGAATGGGCTTTATCTACGATGGGACCAATCAATGACGGGTTGAGTCCCTTATTAGCGAAGAATGCTGTATCGTCCCTTCTCTTTTTGTATTCTTCGGAATACAATAGATTCAACTTAATAAAATCGGGAGCGAACGACATGATACTGTCCCATTTGTTCTCCAGGTCTTCCTTGTCGTTGATGAGCACGTACCCATGAAATTCGATCTCTTTCAGTGAATTGAACATTCCGTCAAAATATCCTTTGTCGAGGTATCGCTTTCGAACGCCGATGGGATGGCCATCTGTAGCCGTCAAGGGAGCATGGGCGAGGCTTATGTCGATGCCATCGGGTTTGTTATAGTTACCCATCAATGGGTCTATTCGCTTCTTGATGGATGAAAGCAATTTCACATAAAAAACGCCATTGTCGAGATATGCCTTAATTCTTTCTTCCAGGCCGTAGGCGCTTTCCAAATTGTGATTATGAGCTTCTGCAAACGGCGGAATGACATATTTTCCGGAGAGATCGATCACCGTGTCCACCTCCCTCACCTTTTCAAATTCCAACAAACCATCCTTGGTCCAGACACTTTTCTTTTCGAAAGTTTCACCGTTATACCAAAGACCATTATCCAATTGCATTACGCGGGCATTGGGGTTTTTTAAGGCATAGGTTGATTGCTCATTAAACTGTTGGGCACTACAGGAAATACCAGTCAACATGGTAAGAATTAAGACGAAGGGCTTCATGCTACATTGAGATTAAGTTTCATTAAATAAAAACCATAATGAGACAACGAGGAAAATTAATCGCTTGGAAGCAATCAGGGATAGACGGAATGCAAGCATCAGTAGATGGGACTACGTCATTCCGCGGGAAAACTTCAAAATAAATGACTTATTATTTCTTCTGAAACAAAAAAACGAACCCCTCTCGGGGTCCGTTTCTCCTAGTGCACCCATACAAAGCGCCACAACAGGTAAAGCAACCAAAAGATCACTTTTACGATAACGAACAATTCGGATTCGATATCCTGCTCGCGTGGCCTGTGGATGCGCCTCACGGCAACCGCCTGTCCGTTAGGGACCGGATGCCTGGCTCGCTGTGCCGGCACCACCAAAGATCGCGTGATCCATAGGTCGACCAACTCGCGGGCCTTGGTATCCAGCGGTGTGTTGCACTTGGCCTGGGCCTGCACCAACTGGAAAGTGGGCAATTCCACTTCCAGGGTAGCCAGACGCTTTACCGGCTCACCTTCCATTTCTCGCTGTAGGGAGAATATGGAGCTGCGACCGTCCCGACAATCCAGGTCGTACTCGGCCACACAGTGCTGCATGGCGTAGCCTTCTTCAAAGAGGGCCACTGAATCCAACAATTCCACGGTTCGGTAAACTACCTTGGTGTCGTTGTCGAATTCCTCCACATACAACGGCTGGATTCCAGAGCTATCCCAACGTACGAAACGTCCGTTGTGATTGATATATGTCTGGCGATGCCATGCCTGGGACTGCCGTAACAATGCGTTCAGCGTTCGGTTCCTCATAGAAAATCCGTTGTCTTCACGAAATCGATGTGCCACGTAGTCCAGGACGTTGTTCAGTTCGTTCACCTGCAGTTCGTTCTGCCTCGCAAAGAACTGGATCACCGTAGACCAGAACACTTCCTGATCGTTATCGACGATGGCCAGCCTGGAAAATGCCAAGCTTCTCGCCGTCTGCACCGTCGCACCATACCCCATTGCCTGGGCGTATCGCAATGCCTGTGGAACAGACACATAGTCCGGCGCGTTCCTAAAGTGGTGTGCCATTTTGCTGGTGAATGCGATCGGCAACCGGGACAGCTGCTTCACACTCCTACCCTTCCCCATCTGTACGTACCAAAGCATGTACAGTTTCTGAGTGCGAAGGAAAGCCGTTTCCATAAACCGGGGCGTCTCGTACTGCGCAAAACAGTGTCGCATCAGGGATCGAAGTTGGTCTCGCTCAGAGCCCAATTCGCTTTCCCAGTCCTCTACGGGTCGCACCAGTCGGTCGCCAAAGCAACTGATGTTGTGCAACACCCGAACGCTGGCGTAGGTACGCAGCAAGGCGTAGCATCGCTGCTCGTACAGGTGTACCAACAGTCGCCTGAAGGTCTCTCGCTTCCAGAGGTATTTGCTCCGGCTGGTTTGGGAGAAGAACTCGTACAACATAGACTCGAGGGTCCCCTTGTACCGCATGGGTTGGTTGGGCTCCTCACAGATCCTTTCCACCATGGCGATATAGGTGCGTCGTAGGTTCCTATTGCTATTTGTTGTATTTCTTGGTTCCATCACTGGTCCTTTTTCGTTTTGTAAAACACTGGGTAGGCTCGATTTTTTCTTCGGAATCGAGCGCGCTGGCAACTCCACCTCGGGAGTAAAAGGGCAAAAGGGATTTTCATCCGCTTGGATAACTGCGGACCTCGGGCGTCCGACCAAACAGGGTCGAACAAAAAAGTCCGAAACTTTCGGGGCTTCGGACTACTCAGGAACTAGATCAGAAATCTATCTAATGGGAAAGTAATCGCGAAGCTCGTGCGCAAAAGAACCTTGTTCTCCTCGCATCGTATGTCTTGATTTGGTATCTAACATCACTGCTTCCATGATTAAAATTGTTGGTGCATTATTGCGGTGCAAATATGAAATTCATTTTTGAATTATGCAACTAAATGATTGAATTATTTTATTGATTATCAAGTGGTTATGATATTTTGAGGCAATAGGCTGTCACCCCACTCCGGGCGGGTTTTCTAAGCTGTTGATAGCCTGCTATGTAGCGCTACGCATGCATCTGTCTCGATCATAAAAAAATTCACAAAAAAAAGCGTCCAATACTGTTGGACGCCTTCGAATGATATCTTTTTTGAGTACAAACCTATTCCTTCATGCAATGGAATAGCCTTGTGGCATCCTTTTTTATGCTGAATAAATACGTCATATCACTCAATTTAGTTCGTTTGTTGTTCGTGGTTGCAAATATGCGAAAAATTT
>JBCCHR010000302.1:0-4209 GCA_039028655.1 Bacteroidota bacterium | reverse complement strand
TCGCTTTAAAGTAATGGAGTGATAGAACATATTGACGAAAATCACTGAAACTCCAATAATGATCGATCTCAAAAAGTCGATCCTCCATTGCAACCAGGGATTCTCAGCATCGATCTCACAAATGTGATTGAGTTCGAAGATTCCCAAATAGTAGAGCATGGCAGAAATTGGCAGTAAGATCAAAAGCGTTCCTCCCACGATTCGCAGGATATTGGCAGGACCCAGGGTTCGATTTCCATGAACTTTCAATTCGCGGTAGAAGAGCCAGTCGTTCACCTCCCAGGTCCCCATAAAAAGAATAAACGCAGTGATGTAATAGAACATACTGGTAGGATTAAAGAAATCAAAGTCCTCTTCGTGATCCATCGTGAGCTTCACGCTGAGATAGACCAGGTTGAGAAGTAGGAACCGGATGGCGAATTTTTTTAATCGGGCCTGACGCATATCTATAAAGATACTTATTAATCCGAGTAAAAATAGACAAGTGACGTAGACCCACATAATGTTCCCTCTTGAACTGTCATTATTCCACTTGAATTGTTCCAGGAAGATTTGAAGTGTAAATGAGGGTGGAAAGAGGTCGAAGTCCAATTCAGAATAAAAAACAAGTAGTTCAAATCCCAATTGCACAGTAGGGCCTTACACCGTTGGTGAAATTCAGTATTGAAGTCACCTTTGAAGAAAAACCAAAATCATGAAAAAAATATTCGCATATGTAATGTTCCTGACAACTACTTTGTCATTTGCCCAAAGCGGGGTTATCAAAGGCATCGTAATCGATAACCAGAGTGAAAATCCACTGGACGGTGCCACTGTAGAACTGCTCGACGGTGCAGAAGGCAGTGGTGTGATCACCGATTTTGATGGATATTATAGAATAGAAGAAGTGCCTGTAGGCAGACGTACCATACGTGTGAGCTACGTGGGTTTCGAGCCAATCGTAATTCCGAATATTGTGGTTACCTCTGGAAAAGATGCCGTAGTAGATGTCAAGCTACTAGCTTCTTTCGACCAACTTCAGGAAGTAGTGATCTCATCCAGCAATAAAGAACGAGCGGTCAACAAACTGGCCACGATTTCGGCCCGTCAGTTCAGCATGGAAGAGGTGAATCGTTTTTCAGGTGGCCGTAGTGATGTGGGGCGACTGGCTGCAAACTTTGCAGGCGTTTCTGCTCCCGATGATAGCAGGAATGACATCGTGATTCGTGGAAATGCACCTACTGGCTTACTTTGGCGGCTTGAAGGAATCCCCATCCCTAGCCCCAACCATTTCTCTGCAGTGGGGACTACCGGCGGCCCGGTTTCGGCATTGAATCCTAATCTGCTGAAAAACTCAGATTTTATTACCTCTGCCTTTCCCGCAGAGTATGGCAACGCGCTGGGAGGGGTTTTCGACTTGGGCTTCAGAAAAGGTAATAAAGACGATTACGAATTTACTACTCAGGTTGGGATATTCACGGGTGTTGAAGCCATGGCCGAAGGACCCTTGGGCAAGAACAATGGATCGTTCTTGGTTTCCGGGCGCTATTCGCTAATCAGTATCCTTGGAACAGGCGCGGGCGGGACTTCTGCAACGCCCAACTATAACGACCTTTCGATGAACATTGACTTGGGAAAGAGTAAGTTGGGTTCTTTTTCACTCTTCGGGATATTCGGATTGTCGGACATTGAATTCCTGGGTGACGATATCGATGAAAATGACCTGTTCGCTGCCGAGGATGAAAACTCGTTTTTCGAGTCTAATTTTGGTGTTCTCGGTCTAAAACATCAGATAAATTTATCCGAAAATTCATTCTTAAGAACCATTCTTTCCGGTTCTACAAACGGGAGTAATTTTGAAGTGGACCGGTTCATCGACAAGAACGAGCCTCAGGAGCGACTCATACGCTACACCGAAGCAGACAATACCGAAACTAGAATCAGTTTCTCGAGTCTTTTTAATTCAAAACTGAACAATAAAAGTACATTAAGGGCCGGAGTTCTTGTGGAGGCATTCGGGATTGATATTGAGCAAAGAGATCGAGAGAAACAACCTGATCTCGATGGAGACGGGGATCCCGATCTATTTACTTTTCTGAATATTGACGACAACCTTACCCTTTTTCAACCCTTCGTACAGGGTCAGTTTCGACTAACGGAAAAATTAACGCTTAATGGTGGAATACATGGGCAATACAGTACCTTGAACGAGCAGTTTGTTGTCGAACCACGTGCCGCGATCAACTACAAAATAACTCCCAAGCAGGGGCTTAGTTTAGGTTATGGATTGCATCACCAGCCGGTATCACTTCCCCTCCTTTTCCTTAATGAGGAAGTAAATGGTTTGCTGCAGCAAACCAACAGGGAGCTTGAATTCGTGCGAAGCAGCCATTATGTGCTGGGATACGACGTTCGATTAGGTAGCAACTGGCGTGGTAAATTTGAGGTATACTATCAGGATATTGCCAACGCCGCTGTGGAACCCTTTCCTTCCAGCTATTCATCCCTTACAGAAGGAGCGAACTTCGAATTTGACAACGATCGTGTATCCCTTGTTAATGAGGGTACTGGCTATAATCGCGGAATCGAGCTCACCTTGGAGAAGTTCTTTAGCGATGGCTACTACGGACTATTCACCTCCTCATTTTTCGAAAGTAAATATGAGGGCAGCGATGGTATTGAGCGCAATACGCCATTTAATAATGGATACGTTGTAAATTTACTGGCAGGAAGGGAGTTTACTGTTGGTAGGGCCAAAAGAAACGTATTGTTCTTCGATACTCGGATCACTTTCTCGGGCGGACGTTATTTTACACCCGTCGACCTAGAAGCTTCACAAGAAGCCGGATTCGAGATCCTTCAGGAAGAGCTTGCTTTTTCCCAGCAATACGATGATTACTTTCGATGGGACATCAAAGCCGGATTTAAATTAAACAGTAAGAACAGTAAGACCTCTCATCAGATATATTTCGATATTCAAAACCTGACCAATAACGAGAATGTATTTGTTCGTCGTTATAACCGACTTACAAATCAAGTGGATCAGGTGGATCAAATAGGAATATTTCCCGACTTTGGTTATCGATTCGAATTCTAACAAGCAGTACTCATTGTCATGTTCAAAAAAATTATTGTTGTATTATTGGTGGTATTGATCGGCGGATATATCTATTCGCACCATGCTATGAAAGTGACCCAACCCGATTTTATGGACGGCTATGTGGCCGAAATTGAAGAAAAGATTGCATTTAGGGATGCCCATAGTCCTGAAGTATCCAAAGCCGATGTGGCCTGGCACCTGGACCATATGCTGAAAACCGTCAATGAGATCTGCAAGGCGCTGGAAGCATCCGATCCACAGAAATTTGAAGGCAGTATCAACCTGATGCGTACCATGTCGCTATCCCTGAATTATATTCCGCGAGGACGGGCGAAGTCGCCTTCGGTGGTTCGCCCGCCGGAAGTAATTGTTACGGAGGATCTGTATTCGCAGCTGGAAACGGCGAAGCAACAGCTATCGACAGTTTTTGAACTGGACGAAAAGGCCCATTTCAAACATCCCGTGTTTGGTACCATTGCTCGAGGAAATGCCCTGCGATTTATCGAAGTACACACCAAGCACCACTTGAAGATCGTGAGGGATATTATTGAAGCTCAATAACCGGAATTGTTTTCAATCAAAAAACCCCCAACCAAATGGTTGAGGGTTTTTTGTTTCATTGTTATCCCGATCTTAAGCCTCTCCGTGAGGAACAATCGATACGTAGGATTTGTTGTCTTTTTTCTTTGTGAATTTCACGATACCGTCCACTTTGGCGTGAAGGGTATGGTCTTTTCCACCGTAAACGTTCTCACCTGGGTGATGCGTATTACCTCTTTGTCTAACGATGATATTTCCGGCAACAGCAGCTTGTCCTCCGAAGATCTTCACACCTAAGCGTTTTGATTCCGATTCTCTACCGTTCTTAGAACTACCAACTCCTTTTTTATGAGCCATTTTCTTTCGGTTTTATACGGTTATTACTTGCTTAAGGCTTCGATAAGATCGGCTTTCTTCATCGAAGAAATTCCGGTGATGCCTTTTGCTTTCGCCATTTCTTTTAATTGAGCTACTGTCATTTTCGACAAGTCTCCTGTAGCTTTTGCCTTAGGAGCTTCTTTCATTCCAGGAGCTGCTTTTGCAGGAGCTTCTTTCTTGGCAGGTGCCTCGGCCTTCGCTTTGGCTGGTGC
>JBCCHR010000301.1:0-4212 GCA_039028655.1 Bacteroidota bacterium | reverse complement strand
GTAGCGATGAGTGCGTGGAAGTGATCCAGTTGCCCTACGAAGAGCAGAAACGATTGCGAAGCGGTGCGCACAATAGCAACAAGATCTTCAAAAAAGGACGTTCAGAGAAACTTAAGTTTAAATCTTAAGTTTTAAAAAATAAGGTATCTTTACTCGTTAAAGAATCAAGTCTAATCTTCGTCTCTTTATGGGCTGCGTATGTTTTTTGTGGTATACGATGCCTTGAAAGAGCTGTATATATAGAAATATGGGCTGTACAAGCTGTGCCACTGGTACCGATGGACAACCTAAGGGCTGCAGGAACAATGGGACGTGCGGCAGCGACGGGTGTAACAAATTAACGGTATTCGATTGGCTCTCAAATATGTCTCTTCCGGGAAATATGTCTCCGTTTAACGGGGTCGAAGTACGCTTCAAGAACGGAAGAAAACATTTCTACCGAAACTCCGATAACCTATCTCTTAGTATTGGCGATGTGGTGGCCACCGAGGCTTCTCCGGGTCACGATATCGGGATCGTTACTCTCACAGGAGAATTGGTACGTGTACAGATGAAGAAGAAAAAATTATCTCCCAATACCGACGAGCTCCCACGAATTTATCGAAAGGCTTCCCAAAAGGACATCGACGTATGGCAAAAGGTACGGGGGAAGGAGAAAAGTGTTCAAAAACAATCCCGTGAGATCGCCATCAGACTGGGGCTTCAAATGAAGATCAGCGATGTCGAGTATCAGGGAGATGCCTCCAAGGTAATTTTCTATTATACGGCCGACGAGCGGGTGGATTTTAGAGAATTGATCAAAGAATTTGCTAGGACGTTTGGTACCCGTATCGAAATGAAACAAGTGGGATTTCGGCAGGAAGCGGCCCGATTGGGCGGTATTGGTTCCTGCGGAAGGGAGTTGTGTTGTTCTACCTGGCTTACCGATTTCCGTTCGGTGAATACCTCGGCTGCCCGTTACCAGCAATTGTCCCTGAATCCCCAAAAACTGGCAGGACAGTGTGGCAAACTCAAATGCTGTCTGAACTACGAACTAGACACCTATCTCGAGGCCTTGGAAGAGTTTCCCAGGACCGATATCAAGTTAATGACCGAGAAAGGGCGGGCGCATTGCCAGAAGATCGATATTTTCAAGGGGCTCATGTGGTTTTCCTATGAAAATGAAGGAATGCATTGGCATGAGATGGAAGTAGCCCGGGTGAATGAGATCGTGGCGCTCAACAAAAAGGGACAGAAGGCTACTAGCCTGGAGGCCTATATTGAGCATAAGATCGCACCTGCAAAGGAGCTGTTCAACGATGTGGTAGGCCAGGACAGCCTTACCCGTTTCGATCAACCCAAACGGCGTCGTAAAAAGAAAAGAAGTGGTGGTTCCAGGAAGAAGGCTACGGCTACCGCCAACCAGGGGGGAGGACAAAAGAAAGGGGGCTCCGGTAAAGGAAAACGCAACCGGAATCGTAATCGAAACCGTAACCGAAATAAGAATGCGTAGTTGGGTTGTATTATTGGCCACGGTAGTTTTCTTTGCCTCTTGCGATTCCAAGATGCTAGTGGGCGAAATGCGGGATTTACCAGGCACCTGGAACAAAGATGAGGTGATGACCTTTGATATCCCTCAGCTGGATTCCTTGAAGAGCTATGATGTATTTTTGCATCTTAGAAACACAAACGATTATCCGTTCAACAACATTTTCCTGATTGCCTCCATGGAATTTCCCCACGGCCTCACCGTGACCGACACCCTGGAATATCGAATGGCGAATCCCGACGGCTCCTGGTTAGGTACCGGAATTGGAACTTTGAAGGAAAGTAAACTGGTTTATAAAGAAAACGTCTCCTTTTTTGAAGAAGGCACCTATACCCTTAGTGTTTCCCAAGCGGTGCGCAATAACGGCGAGGTGATGGGCGTTTTTGAACTGGAAGGAATCACAGAAGTAGGCTACAGCATAGAAGAAGCGACGAATTAACAAATTGGACCCATGGCAGCCCAGACGAAGAAGAAATCGACATCGAAGAAAGTAGTAAAGGACCCGAACAGACGACACATCCGCACGTTTTGGAAGATCGTGGCCGGAGGGGTATTTCTGATTCTCCTTCTTTTCCTCGCGGCCTCTTGGGGATTGTTTGGGAAATTACCAGACATATCAGAATACGAGAATCCAGAAAAGGATCTGGCTACACAGGTAATTGCCGAGGATGGAAAGGTGATCGGAAAATTTTTTAAGGAGAACCGCACCCCGGTGCAATTTGAAGACCTTCCGGACCATTTGGTCAATGCCCTCATCGCTACAGAAGATGTCCGTTTTTATAACCACGCCGGGATCGACGGATATGGTACCGTAAGAGCTTTTGCATTTCTTGGTCAACGAGGCGGAGCCAGTACCATCTCCCAGCAATGCGCCAAGCAGTTCTTCACCGACGGTGCTTCGAGGAACAAGTTTCAAAGGGGGCTTCAGAAAATAAAAGAAATGATCATTGCGACCAAGTTGGAGCGTCGCTATACGAAGGAAGAGATCATTACCATGTATTTTAATGTGTATGACTTCCTGAATTTGGCTATCGGAATCGAATCGGCAAGTAACATTTATTTCAACAAAGCACCTCAAGCCCTGAATGTCGAGGAAGGAGCAATGCTGGTGGGGATGTTCAAGAATTCTTCCTTGTACAATCCACTCAAAAATCCAGAAGGAGTTACTAACCGCCGGAATGTGGTGCTTTCACAAATGGCCAAATACGACTTCATCACAGAAGAGGTAAAGGATTCCCTGCAAGCACTTCCCTTGGGCGTGAACTATTCACCGCAAAAACACATCGATGGTATTGGCACCTACGTTCGGGAGTACATCCGTGGCTATATGAAGGAATGGTCCAAACAAAACCCTAAGCCCGATGGTTCCTATTACGATATCGACCGCGACGGCCTGAAGGTGTACACCACCATCAATTCCAAGATGCAGGCCTACGCAGAGCAGGCAGTAGGTGAGCACATGCCGCGATTGCAGGCCGAGTTCAACATACAGAACAAAAAGAACAAGATCGCTCCGTTCCGGGATATCACCAACGAAGAGATCAACACCATCATGCAGGCAGCCATGCGCCGAAGCGATCGCTGGCGTGAAATGAAAGACAAAGGGATCTCTGAGGACAAGATCATAGAAAGTTTCAACAAGGAAACCGAAATGAGTATTTTCTCTTGGACCGCAAAGAACAAGACCATAGACACGATTATGACGCCTATGGATTCGATCCGATATTATAAGGCCTTCTTTGGAGCTTCGCTCATGTCGATGACCCCGCAGACCGGAGAGATCAAAGCCTGGGTAGGCGGTATCGATTACAAGAATTTCAAGTACGACATGGTGAAGAAAGGGAAACGACAGATCGGATCCACCTTCAAGCCGTTCGTCTATTCCACCGCTATTGATCAAATGCATATGTCGCCTTGCGACACCTTGCCCAATACGCCATTCTGTATCGAAGAAGGCAAATATGGATTGCTAAAGGAATGGTGCCCAAAGAACTCAAGTGGTAATTATGGAGGAATGATGACGCTTCGTGGCGCTCTGGCGCAATCGGTTAATACCATTACCGCTCGTTTGATCGATCGGGTAGGTCCGAGACCGGTGATCGATCTGGCCGAGAAAATGGGAGTGGATACCAAAGAAGTTCCGGAAGTACCTTCTATTGCCTTAGGAACGGCCGATATCACCCTGTACGAAATGGTTGGAGCCTACAGTACTTTCGTGAATGAAGGAGTGTATGTGAAGCCGGTGTTGGTATCGCGCATTGAGGACAAAAATGGTACGGTGTTGTTCCAGAACATTCCGGAAACCAAGGATGTGATCAGTAATGAGACCGCCTATGTAACCGTGAGCCTTTTACAAGGGGTTACGCAATCGGGCTCCGGATCTCGTCTGCGTGGTAAATGGCGTGCCAACGCACCCGTGTATAAGAAGATCATTACAGGCTATCCGTACGAGTTTGAAAATCCGATCGCAGGAAAGACCGGAACCACCCAGAATAACAGTGATGGCTGGTTTATGGGGATGGTCCCTAACCTGGCCACCGGCGTTTGGGTTGGAGGCGAAGACAGGGCCACCCATTTTGCCAATACTTCTTATGGTCAGGGAGCAAGTATGGCATTACCTATTTGGGGCATCTATATGAAAAAATGCTATGCCGATCCCGAGCTGAATGTCTCCAAGGACAATT
>JBCCHR010000300.1:0-4235 GCA_039028655.1 Bacteroidota bacterium | reverse complement strand
CGCGGCAGTTGGCCTCCATGAGCGCCACCCCTGGGCCTGCCTGGCCGGGCACCCCTGCGTTGACCACGAAGTCCGACAGGCCACCTACGAACGCTGCGGGGATCGCGACCTGAGCCTCGTTCCAGGGAGCGGTGTGGAGGTGATTGGGGCCGATGTTGCGGTACCAGTTGATACCGCCTCGAAAGCCCGAGCGAGTGAAGGCCTGGACGTAGTGATCCAGCTCGGCCTCGCTCAACCAGCCGGGCAGTTCCTCGGGCACGCCCTCACCCTCGAGCAGTCGCGTCTGGGTGGACGGGTCCGCGGCCACCATCGTGTCGGGTCGATCGCCCGACACCGACCACATCCTCTGATGCAGTGCCGTGCGCGGGTCGGCATCGAGCTCGGCTTCGGCGACGCCCGGTTGTTGGAAGTGCACGATGTAGTGGAAGCCGTCGCCGGCCATCATCTCGATCATGTCGAGCATGCCAACCGGGCCTCGCGGCATGAACGGCACACTCATCCCCATCACGCCTCGAAACAGGTCGGGTCGGAACACTGCGCACTGCCACGCGACCAGCGAGCCCCAATCGTGTCCGACCACCACCGGGTGCTCGTCGCCGTAGTGGGCGGCCAGGCCGACCGCATCTCCCACCAGGTCGAAGATGGTACTCTCCGGTGGCCAGAAACCCTGGCCGTCGATCTCAGGTGTCCATCCGTAGATGCCTTCGGAATGCATATAGTCGCGGGTGGTTCCACAGGAAGTGTAGCCTAACATTTGGAAGGTCACTCCATAGGGATAATCATTCTCGCTTAAAAACACCGAGGCCCACTCCGAGTATATTTCGAACGCAGGGGGTGATGTATCGAAACCGTATGGCATCAAATAACTCCCGGCGGTGGAATGCGTAGAAAAGGCGGTCTTTGGTTCGATCAAAGCCATAAAGTCGCGAACGGCCATCGACTCGGCCTCAGAAAACGGCTCTTCTCCCCGATACACCCCGGAACAGGGGTCGGGACTCGAACACTGATTGTTAGTCGCGTAGCCAAAGGCGTAGTTGCGATTGAGGTCCACCCCAAAGCAATTACCATCGTTGGGATTTCGGTTCTTTCGCCACAGGCCGCCACCATCGGGATCGGTTTCCCGGTTGTATTCGTAGCCATCGGGATTCACGATGGGGACAAAGTAAAGTTCGCGGTTGTTGACCAGGTAGGTCACCTGTGGGTCTACCCCATAATTCTCAAGGAGCCAGAACATAAAGTTGATCGTGGTTGCCATGGCCAACGGTTCTCTCGCATGGTGGATGGCGTCGAAATAAGCCACCGGCTCTTCCTCATCTACATTGGGGTTGTCGGAAATCTTTGCCATCCAGATCTCTCGTCCTTCTATGGTGGTACCGATACTGGCTCGCGTGGTGATGAGATTCGGGTAGTCTTGCTTCATTTCGTCCAGCTTGGCGATCATCTCGTCCCAGGTATAGAAACCACCCATGGAACCCAGATCGAAGCCATTGGCTACCTTGCTATTGCGTTGCATGTTTGCCAGGTTTGGCGCATCGAGTGCCTTCTGCTGCTGGTAGTACTGGGCATAATCCTCAATCTCCACCCGATAAGCGATATTATTCTGTTCCAGCATGGCTCTTTCAGATGGATTCACATAAAATGTGATGGAACCGTCCGGCAACCATTCGGGATGATCAACCGTGAATCCCAGGTCGACCAACTCATTCATGAGCTCCTGCGTAACTGGGTTAATGGCAACCTTACTGTACGTTTCCTGCGCGTGTAATTCAGCAAAAAAAACGACTGCCAATACTGCCATTAGCAATGTGTAGTAGTATTTCTTTTTCATAGACCGAAAGATACGGATTTAATTGGCATGGTTCCAGTTTTGACGCGAAACGACCTCTTATAGGACGCGTCGTTTATGTTTAGTGGGAAATTTCAGAAAAAAATAACATCAGCAACCCAAATCTTTCAGAATTAACAAAATTATAGCATTCCTTAACTCAATATTTCAAGTGGATTTAAGTTCTTTGTTTCAACAAACCTAAAATCTTAGTAAAATGAAAAAAGTTATTGCACTAACACTGCTTAGCAGTACCTTTTTATTGACCTCCTGTGTCTCTAAAAAGAAGTACGTTGAATTGGAGAACCAGTACAACGAAACCCGATCCACACTAACCAAGACTCAAGTTGAAAAGGAAGAGATCGAGGCAAAGTATGCCAAGATCGAAGAGCGCGTTGCTAGTTACAACGCCAAGATCAGCTCGTTGACAAATGCCAATGTGGAGTTGGAGAACAACAGCCTGCGTAACTACGGGAACGTGGTGCTGTCCAATAAGGACAAGGAGCAAATGAAAAATGCCCTGGCTAATGTCGATCAAAATGAGTTGGCACAGGCCCAAACCCTGGAAGACTCCATGAACCTGATCATCTCCCACAACCTGAAGAAAAACCTGGACAATACCCTGGTACAGGAAGGTGAGGAAGACGATATCAAGATCGACGTGGATGAGACCGTGGTTATGATCACGATCTCAGACAAGTTGCTCTTTAAATCAGGGAGCTACCGAGTGAATCCAAAGGCCGACAACCTATTGTCTCGCCTGGCCGATGTGATCAACAGCGAGCCTGCCATGGAGGTCCTAATCGAGGGACACACCGATGCGCAGACCGTGAAGAAAGGTGCCTATGTTAAAGACAACTGGGACCTGAGTGTTGAGCGTTCTACAGCGGTGATCCGCAAGCTTCAGAATGACTTTGGAGTAGCACCGGAGAAATTGATCGCTGCCGGTAGAAGTAGTTACCAGCCGATCGCCGATAACGAAACCAGGGAAGGCCGTTCCAGCAACCGCCGAACCCGAATCGTAATACTGCCGAATTTGGACAAATTCCTGGCATTATTGAGTGCAAATTAATCCATACTTTGCCCTATAAAAAAACGGCCTCAACATTGTTGGGGCCGTTTTGTTTTTGTGTTATTGCTGAACTACGATCGCTTGGGTGGCTGTGAAGGCCGCACTTCGATCTTACTGGGCAGGGTTCGTGGATGCATTCGCAACAGGTCCACTGACATCTGACCGATATCCTCGATCTGAATTTTCCAAACTCCTTTTTCGCTGGGGGTGTTCTTATTAAAATAGGTAGAAACACTGCCCGGCATAATGGTACTCACCTTCACGCCTTCATCCCTCAAGTCGAGCATGACCGCCTGGGTAAATCCGGTGAGGCCAAACTTACTGGCATTATAAGCACTTCCATTAGCAAAGAAATTGGTGCCCGCAAGGCTCGAAATAGAGATGAAATACCCTTTCGATTTGATAAGCGCGTCTACTGCCGCCTTGATGGTATAAAAAACACCGGTGAGGTTGATATCGATGGTCTCTTGCCACTGTGCAACACTCAGGTCTTGAATAGGCGCAAAATGCCCTACTCCTGCGTTAGCGATCACCACGTCCAGTTTCCCGAACTCCTCATCGATCTGCTTCACCACATGTTGCATACTCTCGAAATCACGCACATCCGCCTCCAGGCCAATGGCATAACTCCCGTCATGTCCGTGTGAATTCAAACTGCCCAAGGCTTCTCGAACCGTGGCCATATTGCGACCCGTGATGGCCACATTCATTCCCTGTTTTAGAAATGCCTCGGCCACGCCGTAACCTATCCCTTTCGAACCTCCTGTGATCAAGGCCACCTTGCCAAATAATTGCTCCATATCCCCAAATTTTTGATAAAGTTACAAAGTGGGTGGGCTTGTATCTATAAAATATTGATTAATTTTCAACAATAGTACCCAGGCCACAGTCGACGGCCTCATTATTTTTTATGCTGAATAGATTCGTCATATGGCTCGCTTTCCTCTGCTGTATCCCGGGAACACGGGGTCAGACGCTAGTGGATATCAGCACACTTTCGGATGAATTTGCCTATGAGATCCGCTATGCCACACCAAACAACTTCATTGGAGAGACCTTGTACGACTGCGCCAAGTGCATCTTACAGCCGGAAGTAGCTGATGCCCTAAACAAGGCCAATCAATATTTCTGCGAGCTAGGGTACCGTATCAAGATCTACGATTGCTATCGCCCGTTAGACGTACAAAAAAAGATGTGGGCCAAGGTGCCGCGCGCCACCTATGTGGCCAATCCCTATGGCAAAGGAAGCATTCACAACAAAGGAGCGGCGGTCGACATCACCATTGTAACCCTGGAGGGATGCTACGTGGAGATGGGTACCGATTACGATTACTTCGG